>DATEDP010000117.1 GCA_035281585.1 bacterium | reverse complement strand
AATGGCACGTAAAAAAATCGCATTGATCGGCGCCGGCAACATCGGCGGCGAGCTCGCCCAGCGGGCGATGCTGAAAGAGCTGGGCGACGTCGTCCTCCTCGACATCATGGAAGGCGTTCCCCAGGGCAAGGCCCTCGACCTCATGGAGGCCCGGCCGATCGACGGCTCCGGCTCCCATTTGATCGGCACCCAGGATTACAAGGACATCGAGGGCAGCGACGTGATCATCGTCACCGCCGGCCTGGCCCGCAAGCCCGGGATGAGCCGCGACGACCTCTTGGCCAAGAACATCGAGATCATCCGGGTGGTGGCCGAAGGCATCAGGAAGCACGCGCCCCAGGCCTTCGTCATCGTCATCAGCAATCCGCTCGACGCGATGGTTTACTCGGTCCAGAAAATCACCGGTTTCCCGCACAATCGGGTGGTGGGCATGGCCGGCGTCCTCGACTCGGCCCGCTTTAGGACCTTCGTCGCGATGGAGCTGGGCGTCAGCGTTCGCGACGTCACCGCCCTGGTCCTCGGCGGCCACGGCGATGACATGGTGCCGATCATCCGGCTCTGCACGGTCAACGGGATCCCGATCCAAGACCTGATCCCGCAAGAGAAGATCGACGCCATCGTCAAGCGAACTCAGCTGGCCGGCGGCGAGATCGTGGCCCTGCTCAAGACCGGCAGCGCTTATTTCAGCCCGGCGGCCGCCGCCATCGAGATGGCCGAGAGCTATTTGAAAGACCAGAAGCGGGTCCTGGCCTGCGCCGCCTACCTCAAGGGCGAGTACGGCATCGAAGGTTATTACATGGGCGTGCCGGTGGTGATCGGCCAGGGCGGCGTCGAAAAGGTCATCGAGGCCAAGCTCAATGCCGAGGAAAAGAAAGCCCTGCTCGGCAGCTTCGAGCATGTCAAAACGCTGGTTGATTCGATCAAACTATGAAAATCCACGAATACCAAGGCAAGCAGCTACTCAGTAAATACGGCGTTCCGGTACCGGAAGGCCACCTCGCCATCGGCGCCGAAGAGGCCTATCGCCACGCCAAGTCGCTGGGCGGAGTCACCGTCGTCAAGGCTCAGATCCACGCCGGCGGCCGAGGCAAGGGCGGCGGCGTCAAGGTTGCCAAGACGCCGGAAGACGCCAAGACCTACGCCGGCCAGATCCTCGGCATGATGCTCCGCACCCACCAGACCGGGCCCCAAGGCCAGGAAGTCAAGAAGGTCTGGATCGAGAAGGGCAGCAACATCGAGAAGGAATACTACCTCGGCATGGTCCTGGACCGGGCCACTTCGCGGGTCACGGTCATGGCCAGCACCGAGGGCGGCATGGAGATCGAGGAAGTCGCGGCCAAGCATCCCGAAAAGATCCTCAAGGTCGCGATCGATCCGGCGGTGGGCTTTCAGTCCTACCAGGGCCGCGAGCTCGGCTTCGGCTTGGGTCTGCCGGCGCCGTTGGTCAATAAATTCGTCAAGTTCTGTTCGGCCCTGGCCCGGGCCTACATGGAAGCCGATTGCTCGCTGCTCGAGATCAACCCCTTGGTGCTCACCAAGGAAGGCGAGTGGCTGGCCCTCGACGCCAAGGTCAACTTCGACGACAACGCGCTCTTCCGCCATCCGGAGTATGAAGACCTCCGCGACTTGGACGAGGAGAACCCCAACGAGATCGAGGCCAAGAAATTCGACCTGAGCTATATTAGCCTCGACGGCAACATCGGCTGCATGGTCAACGGCGCCGGCTTGGCGATGGCCACGATGGACATCATCAAGCTCTACGGCGGCGAGCCGGCCAACTTCCTCGACGTCGGCGGCGGGGCCACCGCCGAGAAGGTCACCGCGGCCTTCAAGATCATCCTCTCCGATCCCAACGTCAAAGCCATCCTGGTCAACATCTTCGGCGGCATCATGAAATGCGACGTCATCGCCACCGGCGTGGTCGCGGCGGCCCGGGAGATCGGGCTCAAGGTTCCGCTGGTCGTGCGTTTGCTCGGCACCAACATGGAGCTGGGCAAGAAGATCCTCGCCGAATCGGGCCTGCCGATCATCTCGGCCGACCGGATGGACGAGGCCGCCGAGAAGGTGGTGAAGGCGGTGAAGGGTTAATATGAGCGTCCTGATCGATAAAAACACCAAGGTCATCACCCAAGGCATCACCGGCGCCACCGGCCAATTCCACACCCGGGCCTGCAAGGAGTACGGCACCCAAATGGTCGCCGGCGTCACGCCCGGCAAGGGCGGCCAGGACTTCGAAGGCATCCCGATCTTCGACACCGTCCTCCAGGCCAAGCGGAAGACCGGCGCCACCGCCTCGGTCATCTACGTACCGCCGCCCTTCGCGGCCGACGCCATCCTCGAGGCGGTCGACGCCGAGCTCGACTTGGTCGTCTGCATCACCGAGGGCATCCCGGTCGTCGACATGATCCGGGTGAAGCGGGCGATGGAAGGATCGAAAACCCGGCTGATCGGCCCGAACTGCCCCGGCGTCATCACGCCGGGCCAGGCCAAGATCGGCATCATGCCCGGCCACATTCACATGCCCGGTCCGGTCGGCGTCGTCTCGCGGAGCGGCACCCTGACTTACGAGGCGGTCTACCAATTGACCGAGCTCAAGATCGGCCAGTCGACCTGCATCGGCATCGGCGGCGATCCGGTCAACGGCACCAACTTCATCGATTGCCTCAAGCTCTTCAATGAGGATCCCAAGACCGAAGCCATCGTGATGATCGGCGAGATCGGCGGATCGGCCGAAGAAGAAGCCGCCGAGTACGTGAAGAAGAACGTCAAGAAGCCGGTGGTCGGCTTTATCGGCGGCATGACCGCCCCGCCCGGCAAGCGAATGGGCCACGCCGGCGCCATCATCTCCGGCGGCAAGGGCACCGCCAGCGAGAAGATCGCGGCGCTCGAGGCCGCCGGCATCAAGGTCAGCCGCTCGCCGGCCGAGATCGGCAAAACTCTCCAATCGGTTTATAAAAAATAGGAAGGAATTTTATGGCCAAGGAACGCACCCTCTCCATCATCAAGCCCGACGGCGTCGAAAAGAACGTGATCGGCGAATGTTTCCGCCGCTTCGAGCAAGGCGGCCTCAAGGTCATTGCCGCCAAGATGATCCACATGGACCAAAAGAAGGCCGAAGGCTTCTACGCGGTCCACAAGGAGCGGCCCTTCTTCGCCAGCCTGGTGAAGTTCATGACCCGCGGCCCGGTCGTGGTCTCGGTCCTCGAGGGCGAGAACGCCATCGCCAAGAATCGCGAGATCATGGGCGCGACCGATCCGGCCAAAGCCGCCCCCGGCACCATCCGCAAGGACCTCGCCTCCAACATCGAGGAGAACACGGTCCACGGCAGCGACGGCCCCGATACGGCGAAGTTTGAAGTCTCGTATTTCTTCGAGAATTCGGAAATTTTTTCGCGGTAGGGGCACCCCTCGCGGGTGCCCGATGCGCGGATTTTCCTTTCACCTCAAGTAGATGGGGCGACCGCAAGGGTCGCCCCTACAACTATTCTATGCTCAAATTCTACTGGTACGCCAAATGCGACACCTGCCGCCGGGCCAAGAAATGGCTCGAGGCCAAGGGCAAGAAATTCGAGGAGATCGACATCACCCTCGCTCCGCCGAAGCTCGCCGACTTGAAGGACTACGTCGCCAAGAGCGGCCGCGACTATAAGGACTTCCTCAACAAGAGCGGCATCCAGTACCGCGAGCAGAACATGAAGGAGAAGGTGAAGGCCTTGCCCGAGGCCAAGATCCTGGAGATGCTCGCCAAGGAAGGCCGCCTCCTCAAACGGCCCATCGTCACCGACGGCAAGAAGGTCACCGTCGGCTTCGACGAGAAGGATTTCGCCAAACATTGGGGCTAGCGCGCTTTTCGCGAAGCCCCGGCTTTTCAGCTTCCCTTTCCCCTCAGACTCTGTACAATTTCATTCGGGGTAATTGAATAGGGTACCACCGACAATTTGGACTTTCGACATGGAAGGGATTCGCGAAGGGGATTTTTCTGCCTTCGACGGAAACGGCAGAAAGCAAGAAAAGGGGTGGTGATATGCGTCTCCAACAAGGTTTGGTCCGAGGGAGTCTCGGACTCACGATTTTCTTTGTGATCAGCGGTGGGGCTGGGGCCAAGGGCAAGGCCCAAGATATCCTTGTCCAAAACACCGCCGAATTGGTGGCGGCGATGAACCCGGCGAATGCCGGGAAGACGATCCGGATCAATGCCGGCACTTACTGTCCCAGCGGGCCTTTGACCCTGCCGGAAGGATCGCGGATTCTCGGCGCCGGCGAGATGGAATATGAGGACGGGTTTCCGGCCGGATTCCGCGAAGGCACCGCAACCGAGATCGTCCCGGCCGATGGCGGCATCCGTTGTCCGGCCGAGCTGGGGAAATTCGCCGGCAACTCGGTGATCACTCTGACCGACGGCAGCAGACTTCAAGGCATCAAGATCAGCATCGACTTGAGCGCCGGCTATACCTTCGCCGGCAACACGGTGATAGCCCATGCCAAGGGCGGCCAGACGATTCGAACTTTGGTTTCGGAGTGCGATATTCAGGCCCGCTCCGGTCCTCCTTCCATCGTGCCGCCCGGAATTCCGGCGGGGCGGGCGATTCAGCTGATGACCGGCGACGGTCCGCCGAACCACGATTTGCCGGGTGATCCGTCGATCCAAGCCGTGATCAGCCGCTCGGTCATTCGCGGGAACAACACCGTTGCGCTCTTCACCGGTCAGTGGGAATCCAAGGGCCGAATTTTCTTGGCGCTCCAAGGCAATGTCGTCGAGGAAGCGAACTGGACCTTGGATTTGGTCGGCGGAATCAGCCGGATCGCCGCCGGAGTGTCGATCGTCACCGAGGACACCACAACCGAGGTCCTCTCGATCCGAAATCTTTACCAAGGCGTCGGAGCAACCTCGACTGGTTGGCTCCTGACCGCCGGGGCCAATGGTCCGCCCCCGGGCTCGCCGTCCTCGAATCGAAATAATCTGACTCTGACCAGTCTTAGCGACCGGATCGAAAACGTCGGAGTTGGCGTCAATGCCCGGGCGGCCCTTCGGCGAAGCCCTAATCACGGCTATGTCAACGACAACACCACCGACCTTCAGATGATCGGCACCGCGATTTCAAGCCTCACGACTCAGGACCCTAATTCCTTCACGGCTGATTTAATCTTTTGCCCGGTCGCGGGTCAGGGTTCGGCGACGAAGTTCGACAAGGCCGGCGACGGCAACTGGATCTACACCTCGGCGATCGGGCTGAATGGAAGCGGGACTCGCGACAACCTCTACGAATATCTCGCCGGCATTTGCGGCCACATGGACAGCACCGGCGACGACAACGGGATGACCTTCTGGGGCAATGCCCGGCTCTGGGAGGTCATGAACAAGAACATCGATCCCGATCCGCCGGCCGAGCTCTTCAGCTTTTAAGGTCAGGCCCGGGCCTCGAGCACGATGTTGAAGGGCGTCTCGGCCGCCCGCCGGACCTTGGTGAAACCACCCTCCCGCAAAACCTCACGGAGCTTGGCTTCGCCGGCTTGGGCGCCCAGCGCCGGCCCGTTCTGGGCCAGCGAGGCCGGGACGCAGACCGAAGTCGAGGCGGCATAAAAGACCCGGCCGATCGGATTGAAATTCTCCTCGGGCTTGTCGCCGGCGAAGGGCTCGACGATCATCCAAACCCCGTCCTTGGCCAAAGTCTCCTTCACCCGCCGGGCCGCGCCGACCGGATCGCCCATGTCGTGGAGGCAGTCGAAATGGGCCACGAGGTCGTAATTCTCCCCGGGATAATCGGTCGATTTCGCCACCTCGAAGCGGGCGCGGTCGGCGACGCCGGCGCTCTCGGCCCGCTTCCGCGCCGCCTCGATCGAGGGCCCATGGTAGTCGAAACCGACGAATTGCGACCGGGGGTAGGTCTTGGCCATCAGGATGGTCGAAGCCCCGTGGCCGCAGCCGATGTCGGCGACCTTGGCGCCGCTCTTCAGCTTGGCCTCGACTCCCTCGAGCGAGGGAATCCACTCCGAAATCAAATGGGCGAGATAGCCCGGCCTAAAGAAACGCTCGGTGCCGACGAAGAGCAGCGGGTGCTGCTCGCCCCAGTCGAGGCCCTTGCCGGTCTTGAAGCATTCGGCGAGCTTGTCGTGAGCGGCGAAGATCGCGGCCATGCATTGGAAGGCGCCGGGGATGAAGAAGGGGCTGTCCTCCTTGGCCAGCGCCGCCGTTTGCTCTTCGTTCAAGAAATACTTGCCGGCCTTGGCGTCATAGCTGACGTAGCCGGCGGCGGCTTGGCTGCGGACCCATTCCCGGAGGTAGCGCTCGGCGTTGCCGGTCTTTTTCGCCAATTCCTCGGAGTTGGCCGGCCCCAGCTCGGCCATGGCCTTGTAGAGTCCCAGCCGGTCGCCGAGCAAAATCATCGGCGCGGTCGCGGTGGCGCCCATGTCGCCGAGCGCTTTCATCATGAATTCTTGCATCTTGGCTTCGTCCATAAGGCCCTCCTTGGATCGACGTCGAATTCTAAACCGAGGGGACTTGGAACATCAAGCGAACTGGATGGTGGTCGCTCGGACGGTCGCCGGCGGGGTAGTCGGCGCCGGGCTTGAGCCGGATGACTTTGGACTCGAGCGGCCGAATGCCCCGGGTCGCGAACCAATCGAGCTTGAGGCTGACCGTGCCGCCGCCTTTTTGGATCTGACGGTTGATCCAGCGCACGATCCAATCGGGGAACTGGTCCCGGGCCATTTGCCCCAGGTCGAGGTCGTCGCTGACCAGGTCGTAGGTGCCGGCTCCGATTTCATTGCAGGCGGCGAAGTCGAGGTCCGAACCGCGAAGAACCTCGAAGAGCGGCTTGTCGAACTTCAGCTCCGGCCGCGGGAAGTGGGTCCGGATCATCGCTTGGGGGCCGGTGAAAAGAACTTTGCGAAGGACGTTGCCGAGGATCGCCGGTCCGCGCAGCGAGTTGATCGTGTTGGTGTTCCAGTCGCCGGCCAGCAAGATCCGGCGCGATTGGCGCAGGGCCGCGACCGCCGTGCCGAGCTGCCGAGCCCGGATTTTGGGCGAGGAAAAGGCGTCGAGATGGGCGCAAGCCAGGGTCAGTTTCTCATCCCCGCCCAAATCGAGCTCGGCGACCAGCACCCGTTTTTGGCCGAGCCGGGCTTCCCTCGACTTGAGCTTGTCGAAGGGATTGGGCAGGGCCACCGAGCGGAGGCCGCTCAGCCGATAGCGCGAGAGCAGGGCCTTGCCGTGAAGGCCGTGGCGATTTTCGCCGCTGGTGTCGCGCTCCAAGCCGTGGCCCAAGGTGAAATTGTAATAGGAGGGAACGAAGTAGCCGAAATATCCCAAGCCTTCGGCCAGCTCGGCCGCGACGTTCCGGTTGCCGGAGCGAGCCATTCCCCAATCGACCTCGGTGAACAGGTAGAAATCGGCCTCGGCCAGCTCGGCGTGCTCGCGCAAAACTTTCAGGATGGCCGGAAAATTCTTGCCCCGCTCTAAATTCCAAGTGACGGCGCGGAAGGATCGGTCGGCCGGCAGGGGCGGCGAGGCCGAGGGAGCATGGATCTCGCGACAGGCCGAGAGAGCGGCGCTGAGCCGGCGGGCCGATTCCCGCAGCTCCGGATCGGACTTCAGCCGCCGGTGGACCGGCAAAGCCGAGGTCGAGCGGGAATGGCGCTCACGGACGAGCGCGCAGAGTTGGAGCAGATCCTCCATTAGCGTAGACGTACCCGCTTGCCGCGGGTGCCGACGCGGCCGAAGGGCGTGACCGGGATGGCCGGCGTCTCTTCGAAGGCCGGAAGTCCGGCGACCTGCTTGCGCGGCAGTTGAAAGCCGAGCAGCTTTTCGATCTGCTCGACGAAATGCATCTCGACCCAGGTCGCCAGGGTGGAAGCCATGCCGGTGGCGTTCATCCGGGCGGTTCGGCCGCTGCGATGGACGTAGTCCTCGGGACTCTGGGGGATGTCGTAGTTGACGACGTGGGCGATGCCCTTGACGTCGATGCCCCGGGCCACGATGTCGGTGGCGACCAGGATCTGGCATTGCCCCTGCTTGAAGCCTTCCAAGGCCTGAATCCGCTCGCCCTGGCTGCGGTCGGAGTGGATGGCCTCGACCGAATGGCCTTCCTTCTGAAGCAGGCGGCTCAACCAGTCGGCGTCGAGCTTGGTGCGGGTGAAGACCAGGGTTGATTCTTTTTCCTCGCGCAAGATCCGGAGGATCGCCTCGCGCTTGTATTGGGGCTCGACCACGTAAAGCGCGTGCTCGATGCCCTCGGCCGCGGTGCCGGGACGGGCGATCTCGACCCGCTGGGGGCTGTTGAGGTACTGGTTGGCCAGCTGGGTGATCTGCGAGGGCATGGTGGCGCTGAACATCAGGGTCTGACGGTCCTTGGGCAGGACCCGGAGGATGCGCCGGATCTGGGGCAGGAAGCCCAGGTCGAGCATGTGGTCGGCTTCGTCCATCACCAAGTAGCCGATGTGGCCCAAGTCGACGTTGCGCCGTTCCATGTGGTCGCAGAGCCGGCCGGGAGTGGCGACGAGGATCGAGGGCTTTTGCTTCAAAGCGTTGGCCTGGGCCCGAATCGGCTTGCCGCCGATGATCGCCACCGAGTGGACCTTGAGCGGCTTGCCGATCTTTTCGATGGAGTGATGGGTTTGGAGCGCGATCTCGCGGGTTGGGCAGAGGATCACCGCTTGGGTTCCCGGGATGCCCTGCAATTTTTCGAGCAGCGGCAGGACGAAGGCCAAGGTCTTGCCGGTTCCGGTTTGGGCGATGCCGATCAGGTCGTTGTCGGCCAGGGCCACCGGGATGGCGGCTTCTTGAATCGGGCTGGGATGGCGGTAACCGGCCTTCTCCAAGCTGTCGAGAAGGGGTTCGGAGAGGCCGAGCTCGCTGAAGAGGCGTTGAGTGGTTTCCATCAGGCTTGCTTGGTGGCGCTTTCGACCAGCGGTTGAAGCTCGCCCCGCATATACATCTCGCGGACGATATCGCAGCCGCCGATGAATTTTCCGTCGATGTAGATTTGGGGAATGGTCGGCCAGTTCGAAAAAGCCTTCACGCCGTCGCGGATCTCGGGGTCTTCCAGGACGTTGACCGTTTGGTAAGGCGCGCCGAGCCGGTTGAACACGTCGATGACCGCCGCCGAAAAGCCGCATTGGGGGAAAGTCGGGGTCCCTTTCATGAAGATCAGGATCTTGTTCTCTTTCACTTTCTTGGCGATTTCTTGTTGAACGTCGGACATAGGGTCTCCTCGTCGTCTTAAGCTTAGGCGTTCTTCCATTGCTCCGGGGTATAGGTCTTGAGGGCCAGGGCATGGATGGCCTCCTTCATCAGGTCGCCTAGGGCCCGATAAACCATCTGGTGCTGCTCGACCATCGTCTTGCCGGAGAAGTCGGAACTGATCACCAGGACCTGAAAATGGTCCATGGTGCCGGTCATGTCCTGGACTTCGACCTGCCCGGAGGGGAAGGCCGCGGCCAGGACTTTCTGTACTTCTTCAGGGTGCATCATAGGGCTATCTCACTACGCAAATTCTCCGCATTTGCTGCGCGCCCCGGCCAAGCCGGGGCTTGCTCTCCCTTACCGTACCCATAGAAGAAATCAAGGCCTATCAAGGGCTTCGCTCAAGCCTTAGTTGAATCTTCCCGGGCTTTGTGGAAACCTAAATTGATGAGCTCCGAGGCTAACTCCAGCAGTGGGGAGGCGACCGGCGCCGGCGCATTCCAAGTGGTGAGCTGCCTGGGCCTGGGTCGGCAAGCCGAAACCTACCGGGTCCGCGACCCCAAGGGCGGACCGGACTTCGTCCGCAAGGTCTTCTCGGCCGAGGTTTCGGGCCAGAACCCCGACATCGTCGACGGCAGCTTCAACCGCTGGGCGGCCTTGGACCACCCCCATTTGGCCCGGGTCCTGGATTTTGGCTGGGAGGAGGGCAAGGTCTACCTCCATTCCGAATGGATCGAAGGGGCTCCTTTGCTCAAGGCCTTGACCGGAGCACCGCTGGAGCGGATTTGGCGGGTCTTCGCCCAAATTCTGGTCGGCCTCGACGCCCTTTATCGAGAGAACATTCCCCATCTCGATCTCAAGCCCCAGAACGTGTTGGTGGGCAACGATGCGGAGGGCGCTTTGCGGGTCGGCTTAGTCGACTATGGCCTGACTTCCTTGCTCAACCCGCCCGAGATCAAGGAAGTCGCGCCGCTCGGAACGCCGCCTTACACCGCTCCCGAGTTCGCCACTCAGCGGGTGCCGAGCGTCCAAGCCGATCTCTATTCGGTGGGGGTCTTGCTCTTCTCGGCCTTGGCCCGGCGCAGCCCCTTCGAGGGCGCCGATCCGGCCGCCATCCTTCAGGCCCAGTTGCAGAAGGAAGCACCGCCGCTCAAGTCGCTGGTGGGCGGGGCGCCGCCGGCGCTTTCCGATTTTCTCCAGAAATTGTTGGCTCGCGATCCGGCCCAAAGGCCGGAGAGCCCGCTTCAAGCCCTGCGCCTCCTCCAAGAAGCGGCCGGCCCGGCCTTTCCCCAAGACGCCGCTGCCTTTCCGCCCTTTTCCGATTTCGCGATCTCGCTGCGCGGCTCCGAAGCCGTGCATTTGTTCCGCCGCATCGGCATGGCCGGCGGGCGTTGGGTGATCGGCGGCTTGAGCGGCAGCGGCAAGGACTTCGTCGCCCGAGCCATCGAGCGGATTTTCTGGCTCAACCGCATGCCGGTTTGGCACCTCAGCGGAAGGAACTTGAGCTTGGTCCAGGGCGAGCCCTCGCTCAACCCGGCCAATCCGACTTGGCTTCTGGTGTCGGAAGCCGATCACGGAGCGGTTGAAGGATGGCTGCGGGGCCGGCCCTACGAGCGGGTGATCGCCGTGGCCCAGGACCTGTCCTGGGCCCGGACGAGCAACGGTTGGCAGCGCTACATCTTGAACCCCATCGACCTCGCCGCTCTGACCCGCGCTTGGCAAGAGTCCTTCGGCGCCGCCGATGCCAAGCTGATTCAAGCCCTGCATCGGCGCTTCAAGGGCGAGCCGGCCGCGGTGGTTCGGGGCGCCCGGGCGATGGCCGCGCAAGGCCTGATCGTCCCGAGCGGGGCGACTTGGAAAGCCGACGCCGCGAAAATTCAGGGCGCCGCCGCCGGCGCCAACGCCGCCATGCTGGGCAACCCGCTGGTGGCCCTGCCCGAGCCCGGCCGCAAGCTCTATCGCTATTTGGCCTTCGCCGGAGTTCCCTTGAGCGCCCAGGCTTTGGCGGCTTGGAGCGGATTCGATCCAGCCACCACTTCGGCCGCCTTGCACCGGCTTTGCGCCGAGACTTGGCTCCGGCGCTCGCTCCGCGGCGGCCACGAATATTTCGAAGTCGACGGAGCCCCCTTGAGCGCGGCCGCTGCCGGGCTCAACGAGGATCGGGCCCTGCCGCTGCTGCGCTCCTTGGCCGAGCTCGGCTGGACGGCGCCGGCGCTGCGGGCTCTCCAGAACAGCTTCGCCGAGAGCCGCCAGCCGGCGACCCGGGCTTTCCGCGGCATTTTGCAGAGCCGCGGCGGCCTCCATGCCGAAGCCTTGCTCAGCCTCGATGCCGACCTCCTGGCGAGCCTGCCGCCGGAATGGAAGGGTCCGGCCTACGAGGCCTTGGGCGCCTCCTTGCTCGCCGCCGGCAAAAACAAAGAAGCCGAAGCGGCTTTGCGCCAGGCCTTCCCACTATATAAAGCGGCCCAGGATGCCGCCGGCCAAGCTCGGGTTTACGCGTTGATGGCCGAGGTGGTGGAAAGGGGCGGCGAGGTCGGGAAGGCCTTGCAGCTTCATCAGCAAGCCCTCAACTTGGCAGCCTCGGCTCCGGAGAAGGAAAGGCTTCAGGGCAAAATTGAAACAGCGATCGCCGAGCTTTATGCCCGGGCCACCGATTTCGACAGCGCCGAGAATCGATTCCAAACCGCGCTGGGCCTGCTCGAGGGAGTGGGGCGAGGCGACGATTTGGCCGAAGCCTACGCCGACTATGCCCAGCTTTGCCTTTTGCAGGGCGATCCCGACCGGGCCGAGTTGTTCTGCAACGAAGCCTTGGCTTGGGCGCTCTTCTATCGCTTGCCGGCCTTGCAGGCGAAAATCTACCGGGCCTGGGCCAAGGTCCATGCCGCCCGCGAGGACGCGGCCTTCGCGATCGGCCGCTACGGCGAGGCGATCGAAACCTTGACCCGCTCGGGCGACCGGCTGGCCTTGGGCGAGGTTTTGGTCGAACGATCCGAGTACCTCGACAAATACCGCGACTCGGTTTCGGCCGAGAAGGACGCGCGGCGGGCTTGGGATCTGGCCCAACGCGAGAAGATCGAGGCCTTGCGCGGACCGGCGGCCCTGGCCTTGGGGCGGGTCTTGAGCCGGGAGCTGGCCAAGCACGCCGAGGCCCGAAAATTCCTGGCCATTGCCGGCGGGGCCTTGACGGGAACGTCGCGGCATTGGGAGTGTGAATACCTGCTCGGCGAGGCCGACCGGATGCGGGGCCGGGCGCCCCAGGCCTTGCGCCACTTTCAGAGCGCCTTGCGAGCCTTGGACAAGCGGCTGAGCGCGATGAACCCGGAAAGCCCCGAAGCCCGGGAGCTGAGCCTGCGGAAACGCGAAGTCGAGATGTCGGCGGGAGCGGTGAGTTAGTCGAGCCCGAACTTAGTCAAAAATTCATTCGCTTTTGGTGAAGGTCGAATCGGGGCGGTGCCCATCCATTCCAAACCGACATGATGGCCAAGGGGAAAGCACCTTGACCAAACATGTGCCGATGGTAATACTGTATTACGCAAGGAGCCCCATGGAAGCGTCCAAACTCACGTCGAAATTTCAGGCCACCGTTCCTAAAAATGTTAGGGATTTCCTGGGCTTAGAAAAGGGAGACCTGATTGGTTTCGAATTGAAAAAAGGCCAGGTCACCGTTCGAAAGATCTCGCCTTTGGACTGGGCTTTCGCTCGCTCCTTGGAGTCGACTTTTAACGAATGGCAATCGGCCAACGACGAAGAGGCTTATCGTGACCTTTAAGGCCTTCGACGTCGTCGCCGTGCCCTTTCCTTTCACCGACCGCAAGCAAGCCAAGAAGCGGCCGGCCTTGGTGCTTTCCTCGGCGAGGAATTTCAACGAGCCGGTCGGCCAGAGCATTATGGCGATGATCACCAGCTCGAAAAATCAACCTTGGCCGGAGGATGTCCCGATCGAGGACTTGAAGTCGGCCGGCCTTCCGGTCTCTTCGGTCATTCGGATGAAGCTTTTCACTCTCGATCATCGCCTCGTTGAAAAAAAACTGGGAAGTCTGTCCGTGCGTGATCGGAAAAGACTGTTGGATTCGCTTCATTCGGTTTTGGAAGATTGTCTGTCATGAGCTTTTGGCAAAACATCCGACGCCCGATCGTGGGCCTGGCCCCGATGGACGGCGTCACCGACGCCGCTTACCGGCGGATCGCCGCCCGCCATGGCCGGCCCGACGTCGTCTTGACCGAATTCACCAACGTCGAAGGGCTGTCGCGCGGCGCTCAACTGATGCTCGAGGATTTCATCTATTCCGAGGAAGAGCGGCCGGCGGTGGCCCAGATCTACGGCTCGGAGCCCGAGTCCTTCTACAAAGTGACGGTCCTGGCCTGTGCCCTGGGCTTCGACGGCATCGACGTCAACATGGGTTGTCCGGCTAAGAACGTGGCGGCCCGCGGCTGCGGCGCGGCTTTGATCCGCAACCCGGCCCTGGCCAAGGAGATCCTCCGGGCGGTGAAGCGGGGCATCGCCGATTGGGTCGATGGAATTTCCATCGACCGCCTGGGGCTCAAGCCCCGGATGCCGACGCGGGTGCGGCGGATGAACCTCGACCGGATCGGCGCCGAGAGCGTCGCCGAACGCCGGCCGATCCCGCTCTCGGTGAAGACCCGCATCGGTTACGATAAGATCGTCGTCGAGGATTGGGTCCGCCATCTCTTGGAGGAGGAGCCGGCGGCGATCAGCCTCCATGGCCGGACCTTAAAGCAGATGTACACCGGTTCGGCCGATTGGGAAGCCATCGGCCGGGCCGCCGAGCTGATTCATCAGACCTCGACCTTGGCCTTGGGCAATGGCGATCTGGCCTCGCTGGCCATGGCCGCCGAGAAGATCGCCTTAAGCGGCGTCGACGGCGTGCTGATCGGCCGCGGCGCGATGGGCAACCCCTGGATCTTCGGACACAAGGATGACTTGAAGGATTTTCTCGAAGGTCGCCGCGGGGCTCCGCCGGCCGACCGGTTTCCCGATCTGGAAACCCGTTTCGCGGTTTTGCTCGAGCATGCCCGGCTCTTCGAGGCGGTCAAGGGCCACGCTCGCTTCGCGGCGATGCGCAAGCACTTCGCCTTTTATTGCAAAGGCATGCCCCGAGCCGCCGAGCTGCGCAACCGGATGTTCCAGACCAAGGACAGCGGCGAGGTCGAAAGGATTCTCGCCGACTATATGGCCGATGGCCGTCCCGAGGAGGAGAGGCTGCCGTGCGCCGTCTCGTCCTAGCCTCGACTTCGCCCCGGCGGCGCGAGCTGTTGGCGGCCCTGGGCCTCGCTTTCGAGGTGGCCGCGCCGCGCTTCGAGGAGAAGAGCGATCCCGGCCTGAGCCCGGAAGCCGAGGCCGTGGAGTTCGCCAAAGCCAAGGCCCGCTCGCTGGTGCCTGATTTCACCGATGCTCTGTTGATTGGCAGCGACACCTTGATCGAGTTTCAAGGCCGCAAGTTGGGCAAGCCCCGGGACGCCGCCGATGCTCGTGCCATGCTCCGCGATTTGGCCGGCAAGCCCCATCTCATCCACACCGCGGTGGCGGTGATCGACGCCGGAAGCGGGGTCGAGGAGGCCTTGCTGAGCCGGGTCAAGATTCTCATGCGGCCGGCGGCCGACGCTGAGATCGCGGCCTATGTCGCCACCGGCGAGCCGCTGGACAAAGCCGGCGCTTACGCCATCCAAGGCCGCGGCCGCGAGCTGATCGCCGAGGTGGAGGGCGACTACGAGGCGGCGGTGGGATTGTCGACGAAGGATTTGATCGCTTTGCTGCAAAAGTTCGGCGTTCGGATGTCCGATGGCCCGGAAAAACACCGCTAAAAAAAGTTCGAAATCCCCCCTCATCGCCGGACGCTATCGGCGGCTCCGGGCCCTCGGCCGGGGCGGCGGCGGCGCGGTCTATCTGGTCGAGGATTGCCTGGCCGATCAGGAAAAGCTGGCCCTCAAGGTCGTCGAGAAAGTTTCGGGCCTCGGTCCGGCCTTGGCCGACCTCAAGAACGAGTTCGCGACCTTAAGCCTCCTGCAGCATCCCCATCTGGCGGCGGTCAAGGACTTGGGATCGACCGAGCGGGAGCTTTACTTCACCAGCGAGTGGGTCGACGGCGAGGATTTCCTGGCGGCGACCAGCCGGGCCGACTTGAACCGGGTTTTCCAGCTCCTGCTCCAGGTCCTCCGGGCCTTGGATTACCTTCACCAGCGCGGCGTCCTTCATCTCGACCTCAAGCCCGCGAACATCCTGGTCACCGATCCCGACCGCACCGGCGAGCTCTCGGTCAAGCTGATCGACTTCGGCATCGCCCAATGGAAGAAGCAAGGCCGCCTCGGAAGCGGCGGCTTCAGCGGCTCGCCGCCCTATGCCGCGCCCGAGATGCTGATGGAGCGGGAGGTCGCCCCGGCGACCGATATTTACTCGCTGGGAATGCTCCTCCATCAGGTCTTCGCGAAGCGCTTCCCCTTCGCGACCCAGAATCCCCAAGAGATCATGATGCGGCAAACTTACGAGGATCCGCTGAAGATCGAAAACCTCGATCCGGCGCTGCCGCCCGAATTCTCCGATTTGCTCCACCGGATGGTGGCGCGGGAGCCGGCCGCCCGGATTTCCAGCGCCCGCCAGGTGCTGGATCAGCTCAACCTTTGTCTTGGTGAAAACTTCAGCATCCGCAGCCCTCGGGCGCCGGCCCATCTCTTGGAGGAATCGGATCATCTCTTCCACCCCGAAATCCTGGAAGATTTGGCGCGGCGATTTTCGCGCCGCGAACGGATCGAGCTTTGGGGACCGGCCGGGGCGGGCAAGACCCGGATCGTCGACCGCTTCAAGGCCTTGTTGCAGCAGAGCGGCGAGGCGCCGCTCCATTTTCGCGATCCGGCGGCTTGGCGGGAATACCTCGAGCAGGCCGGCGGCGCCGGCGATCGGGCCCTGCTGTTGGATTGGAACGAGGCGCCGGACCCGGCCACGCTGGCCGCCTTCGCCGGCGCCGCGCTGTGGACGCGGCGGGCCTCCGCTTCCGAAGCTTCGCCGGCCGCGGCGATTCGGCTGCCCGACTTGACGGAAGCGACCCTCGAGCCTTTTCTACGCGCCGAAATCCGCGAAGCGCCCGCCGGCTTGGCCGGCCGCTTGCTTCAAGCGTTGGAAGCCAAGCATCCGGCCGGTCTGGAGAAGGTTCTCCAGGCGCTCCGGGAGGAAGGTTGCCTGGCTTGGGGCAGCGGTGGATGGAATTGGCAAGGCGAAGCGCCGGTCGAGGCCGCCGCACTGCTCGAGCGCCAAGCCGGGCGCGACGAGGAGAAGCGGCGAGCGGCCCGGGAATTTTTGGAAGCTTCGGGGCTGGCGCTGCCCGGCCACGCCTTGGAGGGCTTGCTCGGCTTCGAAGCCGGCGCGCTCCGCGATTCGCTGCGGCAGTGGCTGGCCGAAGGCTGGCTGCGACGGGAGATTCGCAAGGGCCTGAGCTATTACTCGGTGGCGAGCTCGGATCCGGAAAAGGGCGAGGGGCCCGGCCGCGACCCCGAAACCGCTTCCCGCCAGTTGAACGCCCTCTACGATCAAGGCAACTTCGCGGCCGGGGTCGCCTGGATCGAGGAATGGCTCCGGCGAATCGAGCCTCAGGCCCTGCCTTCGGAAGTCGCGCTGGCCGGCGCGAGGCACTTGGTGGCTGAAGGCCGGGCCGAGCGGGCGCTCGCTTTATTGGAAGGCCGGAGCATTTCCGATCCGAGCTCGGCGGGAATGTTCCACGAGACTCGGGCCCGGGCCGAGAACTTGCTGGGCCGCTTCGAGGCGGCGGCCGGCTCGCTGGCCGAAGCCGAGCAACGCTATCAATCGGTTTCGGACCGCCGGGGCCTCGCCCGGGTCCACAACCTCCGCGGCGTGCTCGGCCGAGCGGCCCGCGATTGGAGTCGGGCCGAAGAGCAGTTCGCCCGGGCGGTCGAGCTGGCGACCCAAGCCGGCGACCTTTACTGCGCGGGGATCGCTCAAACCAATCTGGCCCTGGTTTACCAGGATCAAGGCAAGGTCGAGGCCGCCTATGAGGGCTATCGCCAAGCCTGGGACTTGGCCCGCCGCGAGCCTCATCCTTTCCTCTTGCAGTCGCTGTATCAAAAATGGATCAACCTCCTGCACCACGGCGGAAAATCGGCCGAAGCCGAGGCGGCTTGCTATGAGTGGATGAAGCTCACCCTGCGACACCGTTACCGGGATCAGCAAGCCATGGCCTTGAATTATCTCTCGCTGATCGCGGGACGCCGAGGGCATCTCGAGCTCAAGGCCGCCTATCTCGATCAGGCGCTGGCCCTTTTGGATGAGAGCAAACAACCGCGCTTTCGCGCTCAGCTCTTGGTGAATCGGGCCTACCTGAACTGGAGCTTGCAGAAGTTCCTGCCGGCCCAACTGGATGCCGAGGCGGCTATGAACGTCGGGCGGCTCTGGCCGGAGGACCGCCTCCTCGGCTGGATCGACATCATTCTCGGAAAAATTTACCGCGACCGGCCCAAGCCCGACTGGGAAAAAAGCGCCGAATTTTTCGACCGGGGCCGCGCCAACATCCTGAAGAATCAAAACCTGGAATCGCTTTGGGAGGTGGAGTTCAACCGGGGGCTTTTGGCCAAGGCGCGGGGCGAGCCGGAGCGGGCCCGCGAGGCTTTCCTCGAAGCCAAGAAAGCCCTGGAGGATTTTGCCGGGAGGTTGCCGGAGCAGCTCCGGGCCAGCTATTTGCGGGATCGGAAGCTGGAGAGCATTTTGGAAGAGCTCCAATATCTCTAGCATCTTGTGGGCAAATGGTTACGATAATCAATAAGGGGGTTTTGTGTCTCCGGCTCACTTTAATAAGTCATTAAAATTATTTGCTAATTTCTTGGCAGCGGCCGGTTTGGGGCTGGCGTTGGCGGCCTGCGCCGGGATCGGCGGCTTTGCGACCGGCTCCAAAGAGGGTGGCGAAGGCGTTCAGGCCGGCGGGGCTCTCGACGAATTCAATTCCGGCGGCCAGGTTGCGGGCCTGGGACCGGGCGGCTTTCCGGGAGCCGGCGGGGGGATGGGTCCTTTGGATCCCGATCAACCGGGAGGAGCTGGCGGCGGTGGTGGCGGCGGTTCACCCGGCGGCGGTGGCACCGATCCCTTTGGCGGAGTGGGCGGTTCCCCGGGCGAAGGCGGCGCGTCGCCCAGCGGCGGCGGCGGCGAGTGCAGCGGAGGCATTTGTTCCTCCGATACGCCGGTCGGAACCTTGATCGGCCGATTCAACATTAACGCGACTCTTTTCGTCGATATCGCGAGCCAAGGCGGCAATTGCAACAGCCTCTTGCCTCCGCCAAGCACGAAGCAAGTCTGCCGTTACGTCCGAGGATTGGCCCGGCCTTCCGGCTTTTCCTTCGCTTCGCTTTGGATGGGAAGCGCTTGGGCCTTGCCGCGTCAGCAGGATGGCCTCGAGAACGGCGGGACCGAAGTTTTGGAGGGGCAATTGGTTTGCGAAGACGAGCCCTTCCAGCCGCCGATTGATCCGGCCCTCATTCCCCGGGTGGTATTGAAGAGTGACCGCGACCTCTGGACCGGCGAAGGCAACTCCCAATGGAAGGTCAACGACGTTTCCTTCACCCCCCAATGCGGCGCTTCCGGCCAATGGGTTTTCACTTCGCCGACGATCAAGGTTCATCTCAGCCCCTATCCGGGCGCCAACAATACTTGGGTCGTCCAAGTCGACGCGCTCTACCCGCAGGACGGAGCCTGGACCCTGCGAGGCAGCAAGACCGTGACCATGAATTGCGGCTGGGATCCGACCGGGAGTTTCATTCAATGCTTGGAGCAAATTCCCCTGCCGCAACAGATTAATGTTCAAACGACGCCGGTCCAGGGTATGATCCTGAGCCGATGACCAAGCGATACTGCGTCGATTCCGCCCGCAAGCTCAAGCTCCGCCATTTCGACCCCGGCGACACCGGGGAGTTTGCCGACGACGATGAGGGTCGGGCCGAATGCGAGGCCCAAACCACCGACCTTTTAACCCGACTCGACGATTTCCAAGGCCGGCTCTACGCTTCGCGGCGCCACTCTTTGTTGATCATTCTTCAGGGAATGGACACCGCCGGCAAGGACGGCACGATTCGCAAGGTGATGGGCGGTTTCAATCCCATCGGCTGCGTCGTCGAATCCTTCAAGGTTCCCACCGAATGGGAACTGGCCCACGACTATCTGTGGCGCGTTCACCGGGTGGCGCCGCCCAAGGGTTACGTCGGCATCTTCAATCGTTCGCACTACGAAGACGTATTGGTGACCCGGGTTCACGGGATGGTCTCGAAGAAAATATGCAAGCGGCGCTACCAGGAGATCCGGAATTTCGAAAAGCATCTGGCCGAGAACGGAACCGTGATCCTCAAATTCTTCCTCCACATTGGCAAGGAAGAGCAAAGAGAGCGCCTTCAGGAGCGGATCGACACGCCCGACAAGCGCTGGAAATTCAACCTTGGCGACTTGAAGGAGCGGAAGCTTTGGGACGAATACCAAGAGGCCTATGAGGACGCGATCGGCGCCACCGGCACTAAGGCGGCGCCGTGGTACGTCGTGCCGGCCGATAAAAAATGGTACCGGAATTGGGTGGTGAGCCGGGTTCTCTGCAAGACCCTCGATGCAATGAATTTGAAATATCCGCAGCCGCCGAAGGAAGTGAATTTCCGGAAAATTCGGGTGAAGTGATTTTATTCCATTAAGAGAAGCAGTTTTCCGGCCGCCTCTTCCTTGATGGTGTCTCCGACGGCCGCCGTGACCACCAGTCGAGCCGCTTCGAGGTACGACCGGTAGGACTCGGCGTCTCCCTCCGATTGGGCGGCCTTGGCGCCGTTAAGCGGCGCCATGACGTCATCATAGGCTTCAGGCTCCACGTTGCCGGCGGATTTTTCCCGCTCCACGGCTTGCACGATCTCTTCGAGACTCGCCGCGATTCCCGGACCCGGGAGGAAGCCCAGCAGCAATGCGGCGCTTGCCAAAGTCACGCCTCTTTTCATCAGCCTTCGCAATCGTTTCATCGTCGTCGCTCCTCGTCGAACGGAGGTGTTTATTTTCCGCACGCGCTGCTCGCCGCGGCGTCCTTCAGGGCGTCGCCGTCGATATTCAGATACTTATCCAAGAAATTCACCAAGTGGGTGACGCTGCTGACGTAAGCCCCGTGATTTTTCCAGCCTTGCTCGGTCGAACAAGTCACGTGGCCGATCAGCTTGTCGGGAAACGCCGGCACGCCGGGGATTTCCACGCCGGGCAAGTCGGCGGGACAGGCGTTGCAGGGAACGAGCCCGGACACGTCGTCCACCGGACTGGGATCGCAGGCGTCGCCAAGGTCATCCGCGTCCACGTCGCTTTGACCCGGATTGGCCGTGATTGGGCAGTTGTCGGGTCCTGCGCTGCAGGTCGTGGACACCGCCAGGGGACCGTCACAGGCGCCGTCGTCATCCGTATCCGGGTCGAACGGGTCGGTCACGGTCTCGTCGACGTCGGCCAGCCCGTCGTTGTCGTCGTCGGGATCGCCGGCGTCGCAGGCGCCGTCACCGTCGTTGTCGGGCCCGTCCTTGGCCGGATTGAAGTCCGGCGAGGATCCGAAGCCGTCGACTCCCACGGCGCAGTCGTCGCAGGTATCGGCGTCCAAGTCCTGGCAGGCCTTGGGATCGAATGGAGCGCCGTCAGCACTATCCGAGACGCCGTCGTTGTCGTCATCGCCGTCGATGGCGTCGCAAGAGCCGTCGCCGTCCTGGTCCGGAAGCGGGGTGTTGGCGCAACCCGCCCCGCCGTCACAGAAATCGGCGGTGCATGGATTTCCGTCATCGCATTCGCTGTCCTCGAAGCATAGCGCCGGAGAGCCCAGGCAATCCAATGGACAATCGGCCTCCTCGCCCGCTTGACACAGGTCATCGCCGCAAATGCGCGTTTCGCAGTCCTCGGCGCAGGTCTCTTCCTCCCCGGGCTCGCATTCGAAATCTCCGCAGTATTCCACGCAATCCGAGGGGCAGGATTCGGCCGTCTCCGAGATATCGCAGTCCAAGTCCCCGCAGGTCCCGCAGTCCATTTCGCAACTTTCTTGGTCTTCGCCGGCTTCACAGAACAGATCGCCGCAAACAGCCGCCTGTGAAACCGAAATATCAGGAATTAAGAAGGAAACAATCGCAAGCGCGAAGGCGAGTATGAATTCTCGAATGACGGTTTTCATGTCCACGCTCCCCAGGAAACCAACTAAAAGTTCGCGTTGCCCGAGGCGCTCCCACCCGGTCCCCGGACACACAACACCCGGTAATGGTCAGCCGAGCCGTCCGGTCCCTCCGTCGGCACCAATCCCGCAATCGCCTGGAAATTGAAGGTTCCGACGCCGATTGTCTCCAGGAATCGAACGGCCCAGGCATAGGAAGCCCCGTTGGCGTTGACGAGTTCGCTGCTCAAGTAGCGGTAGGCGACAAAAAAACCGCTCGTGCCATCGTCGACCGAGTGGCTTACTCCATCGAACACGGAGGTGCTCTCGCCGAGATTCGTAAGTTCCGCCACGGTGGGCAGCCGAAACCCCTTCACCGTTTTTCCGCCGATCTCGTAACCCCTATTGAAGCAGCGGCTGGCTCCGCTAATCCAATCGGAAACGTTCGACGTCGAAGCGGTTTGCTCCCAGATCAGCCCGGTTTCCCTGTCATAGAGCAATGCTCCATCGGAACCGGGATATTCCACCCAACGGATGCTTTGTGCCGTGATAATGGCCCAGCCGCCCTTGTTACCGGTGGCAAAAGCGGAGTCCGGCCGAGTGATCGCGACACCAATTCCCACCACGACCATCAACGCGAAGTTGATTAAAAGTTTTATCGACTTCATCTTGAATTGCCTCCGTATTGTTTGAAATTCAAACCCCTGAACTGAAAATGTACAGTTTTATGTTCCGAGGTGTAAAGGGGGAGTTCACATCGAGGCGGGTAAGAAATGGCGAGATCGGCGGCGTTGAAGCTTGGCGCGTGGCCGGATTCCCAAAGCAAATCGAAGAAGTCGGCCAGGGAGCGGCGTGTCACAGCCGGTCAAATAGATTTCTGGATTTAATCGCATCGCCCGGCAATTTTATTCCGGCTTGGCGCCGGTCGCCGGCAGCGCTTTTTGGAACTTGGTCGGATCGAGGCCCTGGAAGCCGAATTCAAAGGCGCCGTAGGCCGCCCAGCCGAGCTTCTCGTCGCTTCGGGTCAGCAAGCCGCCGAGCACAAAGTTGACCAAGCCGCGATTCTTGTCGCCCATGGCCATCCAGCGCCCGGAGAGTCCGAACTGATCCTCGACCTTGGTTCCCTCGTACTCGAATAAGTCCTCGCGCCAGGCCCGGCCATAGTTGGCCTCAACGCCGAAATAGCGATTATGGTAATCGAGGCTGGTATTGAGGGCATGGCGCGGTTTCAGCGGCCGTAAGTTCGGATCGTCGAGACTATTGACCGGCGCGAAGTAACCGTAGCCCACCCGCAGGTCGAACATCTCGCCCAGACCTTGCTGTAAAAGGACACTGGGAGCCAGGGCGCCGCCGGCGGCCAGCGGATCGACTCCCGGATAAAGGGCCGGCAAGCTGCCCTCGGGATAATGGACGTAGCCCAAGGAGGCGCCGATCGAGGTCGCCCAGCCCGGATGATCGAACTTGTCGAGGAAACTGAAGGTGGCCAGGCCCTGGAGCAGCCCCAGCGCTTCTTTCCTTCCGCCCATGCCGCCGGCCAGCGAGAACTTCAGGTCGACCGGAACCTTTTCGGTCCAGGGTTTGCGGAAGCGGAGATCGCCGCCGAGGGGGCCGACGCTGATTTGGGGATCGGCCAAATTGCCGTTGTTGAAACCCTCGGAATTGATCCAGTCGCGCATGATCCGCTGGATGGTGTTGTCCCAGTAATAGCGGCCGAGCCGAAGCTGCCAGTTCGGCGAGGGATGGATCTTCAAATAAACTTCGGGAATGTCGACCCGCAGGTCATTGCCGTTGACCGTGTCGTGGACCAGCAGACGGCGGTCGGGATTGAGGCGGAAGAGTGGGAGCTTGGCATCGGTCAGCGCGTTCTCGTGGCCGAACTGGACGGTGGGCGAGGTATGCAGGCTCAGCGTCGGCGTGAACTGCCAGTTCACCCGCGGCGTGAAGCGAAGACCCCAATGATAACTGTCGTCGATCAGGTGGAAGGGAAAAATCCCTTCGGCGCTGAAATCCAGGGTAATATCACCCATGGCTTGTGCTCCCCCGTTCTATGGGCGGTATCGGTCCTAAATCATTAAAGTTACTGGAAAAATCGTGACGCGTGGGGTCAGCAACCGGGGAAGGTTTGGCTCCCCTCCAGCGGGTCCCAATAATGGAAGGACGCTAAATAATTGGTGAAATGGCCGTCCTCGGCCTTTTTTCTCTCCATCTCGGCCTTGGCTGCCTCGACTAGAACCCGCTCCCGGTCGAGGTCGATGACCCCCCTCAGGACCAGGGTTCGGAGGAAAACGAAGTAGGTGTCCATGGCGTCGCCCAGGCAATAGTCCTCGATCCGGAAATACTCGCCTTGCTCGAAGAGCGCCTGGACCATGTCGCCCTTGGTGTCCATTTTTCCGGGCTTACCCAGGATTTTGGAAAAGAGATTCAAGCCGCCCTTCCAGCGAATCGCCCCGAAGTTGGTCAAGAACTCGTGAAGGTCGAGATGGTGCTCCTCATTGAAGCGGTAGCGCGGCCCGAACTTGTCGTAATGCTCTTCCCGGATGTTCAGTCCCAGCCGAAAGGCCCAGAGCTCGAGGACCCGCAGGTCGAAGCCCTTGCCGTTGAAGTCGATCAGGACCGGCCGACTGTGATTGTAGGTTTCCCAGAAGTGCTCGACCAGGGCGCGGGGACTGCGGACATCCTTGCCGAGCAGACCGATCCGCAGGATCTCGAAATCGGGATTGAGGCCGATCGCGGCGATGCAGATCGGGGCGTGAAAGGCCGGATTGATGAAGTCGCGGCCCTGGCCGGCGAGCTCCTCGAGCTGGGCCCGGTAGGCCGCTTGATCGTCGAGGCCTTGGCCGCCATAGCAAACCCGGTTGAGCAGGGCTTTGTCGATGCAGGTCTCGATGTCGTAGACCAGGTAGCGAAATTGCTGAGACACTATTGGCTCCCTCGCGCCAGACGGGGGTCCCGTTCCAGCATTCCCGGCACCGACAGCAGATCGGCGAACTCCTTCCGCTTGAGGATGGCTTGATAATAGTTGGGCCCCACCGTCACCGGCCCCAGCGGATCGTAAAGCAAGTTGGCCTCCAGCTCTTCGACCGGGATTTGGGGGAACTTCCCGGCCCAAGCCGATTTTTCAATCAAGCCCATCGATTCGGCCTTGAGCGGGCGCGGCGGCGGCTTGAGGAAATTTCCGGCGGCGTCGAGGAGCGGGGCGCCGTCGTAATCCTTGAGCTCGGCCGGCTGGTCCAAGAGGGTCAAGAGCGTCGGCGCCAAGTCGATGAGGCCGGCCGGGTCGAAGGTCTCCTCGAAGCCCGAGAAGCCGGGGGCGAAGAGCGCCATCATCACGTTGCTTTGACCTCGAGTCTCGAGGTCGATGCCGTGGATGCCGCCGTAAACTTCGTAGCCCGGGACGAAGCGCTCGCCGTGGTCCGACAGGAAGACCACCAGATGGGAGTCGAAATAGCCCTCGGCCTTGAGCTCGGCGGCGAGCGATCGGAGAAAGGCGCTGGTGTGGGGCAGCCGGAGAAAATAGGGATTGTGCCAGCCCGCGGGCGTGCGCTGCAGTGGATCGCCGGGCTTGGACCAGCGCCAATAGGTGAAATCGCGGACCGCGAGCCGGTTGACGTTTTCGATTCCGCTCAGCTCCTCGCGGGTGAGGCGGATCGGAGTGTGAAGGTGACAGCTATGCAGGGCCAGCAGCAGCGGCCCCGGCGGCGCCCGATTCAAGGTCCGGAAAGCTTGGTTGAAGAAACGGGCCGGGTCGTAATTGAAGAGCGTCGGCGAGTTCCAGGTTCCGGCGAGCCAGAGATCGGCCAAGCCGTTGTTCAGCCATAGCGCCGGGAAAAGAAAGTGATTGAGCAGAAAGCCTCGGAGGTGGGCTTCCCAACCGACGGCTCCGACCGCCGCTTGATCGAAACCCTGGCCGGCGTCGAAGTAGCTGGTTTCGGGCTGGTCGGAGGCGAAGATCGAATAGTAGCCCGCGGGCTTGAGCTGCTTCGGCAAATAGAGCCAAGGCTCGATGGGTTGGAGCGGCGAGCTGAAGAAGAAGCGGACGCCATGGTGCTCGGGATAGCTGCCGCTCAAGATGGAGTTCCAGGCCGGATGGGTCGCCGGCAGCGGCGTGAAGGCATTGAGGAAGAAACGGGCGGACAAGCCCAATTCATTGACCGCCTGGCCCAGGGCCTTATGGCCGTGGTCGCCGTCGATGGCGTCGAATCCCAAAAGCAAGATCGAAGGGGCGGCGGTGGCGGCCCGGGCCTTGGGCAAATCCAAGCGGTCGGGCGACAATGCCGGGAGGTGGAGCAGGGCCGGCAGGGCAGCCGCCGAGCTCAGGACCAGGGCCGAGCGCAGTCCCCGAGGCCGGGCGCTTAAGAAGGCGAAGAGGAAGGCCAGTCCGGCCAAGCCGAGGGCGGCCAGATAGAAGCCGCCGATCGCCAAGGATTCGAGGACCGGCAGGAAGCCCACCAGAGTCGGATATTGCCAGGACGCCGCCAGCAGAAGGAGGCTGAACTGGGCCAGCAAGAGCAGGATTCGAGTCGATTGGCGGACCTCGCCATCGGGGAAGGCCAGCCTCAGCAAAAGGGCGTTGAGCATTCCGGCCACCAGGCCCACCGCCAGGTAGAGCGCCAAGAAAAACCCGAAGTGCTTGACGAAGCTGAGCTTGATGAAGCCGGGGATGCCGGTTTGGTGGGCGCTGCCGAGGTAGAAGGTCGGCGAGAAAAAGAAGAGCAGCGTCTGCAGAGCGAAAAGCGCCGCAAAGAATGCGAGAGCCGACTTCCATGAGGCGAGCAGTGCCTTCATGCCTTACCCTTTGGCGGCGATGCCTTCCTGCCAATCGAAGGCTTCATCCATGGCGTCGTCGCGCTTGAACTTGGTGATCAAGAGGTCCTGCAAGCGCCGGTGATAAGCCGAAAAATCTTGGATCGGATGGGTGGCCACTCCCGAATCCATCGCCGCCTTGGCGATCGCCGGCGCCACGTAGAGCAGGACCCGGGGATCGAGCGGCTTGGGAATGATGTACTCGGGGCCGAATTGCAATTCCTTGAGCTTGTAGGCCTGACAGACCGAGAGCGGCACTTTGGCCCGGGCCAGCTCGGCCAGGGACCGAGCCGCGGCCAGCTTCATCTCCTCGGTGATCTTGGTGGCGCCGACGTCGAGGGCGCCGCGAAAGACGAAGGGGAAGCCGAGGACGTTGTTCACTTGATTCGGATAATCGGAGCGTCCGGTGGCCATGATGATGTCCTGCCGCACTGACAAGGCCTCGTGATAGCCGATCTCGGGATCGGGGTTGGCCATGGCGAAGACGATGGCGTTGGGCGCCATGCTGGCCAGCATCTCGGGGCTGAACAGGCCCTTGCCGGAAAGGCCGATGAAGACGTGGGCGCCTTTGCAAACCTCGCCCATGCCCGAGGGCTTGATATCCTGGGCGAAGAAGCCGCGGTTGGCCTCGAGGTCGGGGCGGTCCTTGGTGACCACGCCTTTGCGGTCGCAGAGGAAGACGTTCTCCTTCTTCACGCCGATCGAGAGGAACATCTTGGCGCAGGCCACGGCGGCCGCGCCGGCCCCCGAGAAGACGACCTTCACTTCCGAGGCCTGGAGCTTGGCCAGCTCCAAGGCGTTGATCAGGGCGGCGGTGGTGATGATCGCGGTGCCGTGCTGGTCGTCGTGAAAGACCGGAATCTTCATCCGCTTGGTCAGCTCGGCCTCGATGTAGAAACATTCCGGCGCCTTGACGTCCTCGAGGTTGATGCCGCCGAAGGTCGGCTCGAGCGAACGGACGATGTCGATGAACTTGTCGGGATCCTTCTCGTCGATTTCGATGTCGAAGACGTCGATGTCGGCGAATTCCTTGAACAGCACGCCCTTGCCTTCCATGACCGGCTTGCCGGCCAGCGGCCCGATGTCGCCCAGGCCCAAAACCGCGGTGCCGTTGGTGATCACCGCGACCAAGTTGCCCTTGGCGGTGTAGCGGTAGGCATCGGCCGGATTCTTCTGAATCTCGAGGCAGGGCTCGGCGACCCCCGGCGTATAGGCCAAGGAGAGGTCTTCTTGGGTGCCGCAGGGCTTGGTGGGGGTGACGGAGATTTTTCCGGGACGGCCTTGGCTGTGGTAATCCAGGGCGGATTTCTTGTCGACCATAGAGGCAAAGCCCTACCGGAGAGCTGCGCGAACTGTCAATCGCCCAGATTGCAAAGAAAATCGGAAGCTTAGGCGCCCGGTTCTAGGATCAAATCGATCAGCGGCTGATTGCTTCCCACCACTTCGCCCTCCCGGACGTGGACCGCTTCGACGGTGGCGTCGGCCGGGGCTTGGATCTCGTTTTCCATCTTCATGGCTTCCAGGACCAAGAGGCCTTGCCGGGCCGAGACCGAGTCGCCGGGCTTCACCTTGACCGCCAGGACCTTGCCCGGCATCCGTGATTTGAGCTTTTCCTTTTCAGGCTCGGAGCGCGGGCTCGGCGTTTCGATCCGAACCGAGACGCTTTCCTCGCCGAAATGGACCTTGAGCAAACCCTGGTCGCGTTGAACCTGGAGGCTCAAGGGCTTGCCTTCGACCATGAACTCGACACGGCCGGACTCCAGCGACTTGGCGTCGATGGTCAAGACCTTGCCGTCGACCAAGAGCCGGTCTTTGTCGATTCTTTCGATTTGAACGGAGGAACCCCCGACCCGGATTTTCACGGCGCGGCCATTTTTAGCCCACCGACTCCCGACGCGCCAGCATTTTCCAAGGGTCCATGACGCTTGGCAAGGCGATGGCGGTTTCGACGACGCGGTCCTTGTTCTCCTCGTAGAGGAAAGCCGCAATGGCGGCGTAGATCGCCCGATCCGGTGAGGCCGACGGCGGCTCGATTTCCGGTTCGGCGATGATTTCTTCCACTGTGTTCATAATCATAATGGCATGTTCCCGTGTTTCTTCGTCGGCCGCGGCGACCGCTTGTTCTTCAGCATCTCGAAGCTCTCGGCCAGCCGGCTCCGGACTTCGGCCGGGTCGATGACCTCTTCGAGGAAGCCGAGCTCGGCCACCTTGTAGGGAGTCGCGAACTTCTCCCGGTATTCGGCGATGAGCCGCTCGCGCTCGGCCTCGGGATTGGCCGCGGCGGCGATCCGGCGGCGATGAATGATGTTGACCGCCCCTTCCGGCCCCATCACCGCGATTTCGGCCCCCGGAAAGGCGAAGCAGCGGTCGCTGCGGATGTGCTTCGAGTTCATTACAATATAGGCGCCGCCGTAGGCCTTGCGGACGATCACCGTGACCTTGGGAACCGTGGCTTCGCAATAAGCGTAGAGCAGCTTGGCGCCGTTGCGGATGATCCCGCCCAGCTCCTGCTCGAGGCCGGGCATAAAGCCCGGCACGTCGACCAAGGTGAGGATCGGTATATTGAAAGCGTCGCAGAAGCGAACGAAGCGAGCTCCCTTGGTCGACGCCTGGATATCGAGGCATCCAGCGAATTCCAGCGGTTGATTGGCCACGATTCCCAGGCTCTTGCCGCCCAGCCGGCCGAAGCCGACGATGAGGTTGGCAGCGTGCTTGGGCTGAATCTCAAAAAATGAATCCCGATCGAGGATGCTTTCGACGATCTCCTT
Source organism: bacterium (assembly GCA_035281585.1). Lineage (NCBI taxonomy): Bacteria > bacterium. Next base: position 25,706 of record DATEDP010000117.1, on the reverse strand, counting down.
CATGTCGTAAGGCTTGTTGGGGTTCTCGGGAATTTTCGCCTCGAGCTCCTCGAGCCGGCGGTCGATCGGATCGGAGCAGGCGACGGCCGGCGGGTCCTCGGCATTGTTCAAGGGCAAATAGCTCAGGAGCTTGCGGGTCAAGGCCAGGGCTTGGCGGTCGTCGGCGCCCACCAAATGGGCTTGGCCCGAAATCTTCTCGTGAGTCGGAGCGCCGCCCAGCTCCTCTTTGTCGACCTCTTGCTGAGTCACCGCCTTGACCACCTCGGGACCGGTGACGAACATATAGCTGGTTTCCCGCACCATGATGGTGAAGTCGGTCAAAGCCGGCGAGTAAACCGCGCCGCCGGCGCAAGGCCCCATGATCACCGAAATTTGAGGAATGAGGCCCGAGGCCTGAGTGTTTCGGTAGAAGATCTCGCCGTAGCCCGAAAGGCTGAGCACGCCTTCCTGGATCCGGGCCCCGCCCGAGTCATTGAGGCCGATCACCGGCGCGCCTATCTTCACCGCGTCGTCCAAGACCTTGCAGATCTTGCGGGCCGCGGCTTCGCCCAAGGAGCCGCCGATCGCGGTGAAGTCCTGGGCGAAGACGAAGACCAGCCTTCCACTGATCCGGCCATGGCCAGCCACCACGCCGTCGCCGTCGATCGAGTCGAAGTCGAGGCCGTATTCCGGTTGGCGATGCCGGGCGATTCTTTCGATTTCAACGAAACTGCCGGGGTCCAGCAGGAGGGCCATGCGCTCTCTGGCGGTGAGCTTGCCGGCCCGGTGTTGGCTTTCAATCTTCTCGATACCCCCGCCGAGAAGACAAGATTCGTTCCTTAACCGAAGCTCCTGGCTTTTCATGGCCCCCCCGGACCCTTTGGGTCCCCCAAGGGGTCATGGGTGCAATTTCTTAACCAAGATGATTCCTCCAGCGATTTCCTTGAAGCCGGCCAGGATCCGAGGGCATTCGAGTCAATAAAATGACGATTTTGGTGATAATTTATCAAACTGACATCTGAGTTCATTTCAAGACCGAGGATTCTCTGGGGATTTTTCACTTTTGGAGAGGCACGGAGATTGCACTTCTAGTTCCCGTCCAAGCAGTGGATCTCATCTTTGGTTCTCAGGGAGGGGGCAGGCAATGAGCGTTCCCAGTTTCGGGTGGGAGGGCGAAGCTCATGTGTCGCGGGGGCAGGGGCCCATCGGTTGGTGGACTCCAGGGAGCGAGGCTCCCATATTCATGACGCCGCAAATTGCGGCAGCTTCGGAACGGTTCCGCGAGATAACCCACATTATTCAGAATCCCGAGACCGGTGCCTTGGGCCTCGGCTTCGGCGGCAGTTTTTCACCGCGCGAAAGCGCCGCGGCTTTTCCGCTTTGGGCCGTCTTGCCGGCGATGTATCCGGAGTGGCTGGGCGACGAGTCCTTTCGGCTGGCCCACGGCCTGCGCTTTCCATATCTCTCCGGCGCCATGGCCAACGGAATCGCGACCGCCCGCTTGGTGGCGGCGATGGCTCGCTCCGGCATGATGGGATTCTTCGGCAGCGCCGGCCTAAGCCTCGAGCGGGTCGAAGCCGCGATCCAAGAGATTCGCCGGGAACTGAAGGGTCAGGACCTCCCCTTCGGCGTCAATCTGATCCATTCGATCGACGATCCGGCCTTCGAAGAGGCGACCGTCGACCTCTTCCTCAAAACCGGCGTGCGCCGGGCCGATGCTTCGGCCTTCATGAAGCTCTCGCCGGCGGCCGTGCGTTATTCGGCCACCGGCCTCAGGCCCGGACCCGGCGGGACGGTGCTCCGGCGGAATTTTCTCTTCGCCAAAATTTCGCGGGCCGAAGTGGCCGGGCCCTTCATGAGTCCGGCGCCGCCCCAGCTGCTGGCCAGCCTCTTTCATGAGGGGAAGTTGAGCGAGCAGGAGTTCAAGCTGGCCTCGCGGGTTTCGGTGGCCAGCGACATCATCGTCGAGGCCGATTCCGGCGGCCATACCGACAATCGCCCCCTGAGCGCCATCTTTCGGAGCATCGCCGAGCTTCGCGACCAGCTGGGACGGCTTCATTCCTACGCCGAGCCGGTCCGGGTCGGCGCCGCCGGCGGTTTGGGAACTCCGGCCGCGGTGGCGGCGGCTTTCGCGCTGGGAGCCAGCTTCGTGCTCACCGGCTCGATCAACCAGTGCGCCGTCGAATCGGGAACTTCCGATTTGGCCCGAGCCCTGCTGGCCGAGGCGGCGGTGACCGACGTGGCGATGGCGCCGGCGGCCGACATGTTCGAGATGGGCGTCAAGGTCCAGGTCCTGAAGAAGGGCACGATGTGGCCGCTCCGGGCCCAAAAGCTCTTCGAGCTCTATCGAGCCCACGATTCCTATGAGGCCATCGCGCCGGAAGAGCGCGAAAAGGTCGAGCGCGACATCCTCCGCGACAGCTTCGAGAATATCTGGCAGAGCACCCGGGACTTCTTCGAGGGCCGCGATCCGCGCCAAGTCGAGCGGGCCGAGCGCGATCCCAAGCATCGGATGGCCTTGGTCTTCCGCTGGTACTTGGGGATGGGCAGCCGCTGGGCGATTCAAGGCGAGGCTTCGCGGAAGGGCGACTACCAGCTTTGGTGCGGCCCGGCCCAAGGCGCCTTCAACGAATGGGCCCGCGGCTCCTTTTTGGAATCGCCGGCCAACCGCGGCGTCGTTCAGATCGCCTTGAACTTGATGGAAGGCGCCACCGCCGTGACTCGGGCCCAGCAATTTCGCAGCTTCGGCCTCGAGCCGGCCGGCTCGGCCTTCGATTTCCGACCCCGAAAACTAGAGGTGACTTCATGAAACGCGCTCCCTTGGAACCGATTGCCGTGGTCGGTCTTTCCTGCATTTACCCGGGCTCGATCGACGTCGAGCGGTTTTTCGAGAACTTGAAGCGGGGCAAGGATTTGATCGGCGACATTCCGCGGTCCCATTGGTTGATCGAGGATTTCTACGACGCCGACCCGCGGGCGCCCGAAAAGGTCTACGCCAAGAAGGGCGGGATCATCCCCGAGGTCGCCTTCGACTACATGAAATTCGGCATGCCGCCCAACGTGCTGCAGAGCACCGACTCCGGCCAATTGCTCGCCTTGGTCGCGGCCAAGATGCTCTTCGACAACGCTTTCGGCGAAGAATTCCATTCGCTCGACCGCGAGCGGGTCTCGGTCATCCTCGGCTATTCGATGGCGGCCCCGCACTTGATCGAGCTGGCCGTGACCCAAGCCATCCCGCTCTGGGTCAAGGCGATGAAGGAAGCCGGCCTGAGCGATGAGCAGATCGCCAAGGTCAATGCCGGGCGGCTCAAATATTCGCCGCCGATGCAGGAGAACTCCTTCCCCGGAGTCCTGCAAAACGTCGTGGCCGGGCGGATCGCCAACCGCTTCGATCTCCACGGCACCAATTGCGTCATCGACGCCGCCTGCGCCAGCTCGCTTTCGGCGATCAACCTGGCGATGCGCGAGCTCTGGACCGGCGATTCCGACTTGGTGGTGACCGGCGGGGTCCAGACCACCAGCACCCCGATGGTCTATATGTGCTTCTGCAAGACCGGCGCGCTTTCCTTCGGCGGGGTCAGCCGGCCCTTCGACGCCCGCTGCGACGGCATGATGATGGGCGAAGGTCTGGGTTTGGTCGCGCTCCGCCGCCTCTCCGACGCCGAGCGCGACGGCAATAAGATCTATGCGGTGCTGCGTGGGCTCGGCACCTCCAGCGACGGCAGGGGCAAGAGCATCTATGCCCCCGAGCCCGAAGGGCAAAAGCGGGCGCTCAGGCGCTGCTACCAGCATGCCGGCTACGGGCCCGAGACGGTCGGATTGGTCGAAGCTCACGGCACCGGAACGCGGGCCGGCGACGCCGCCGAGCTCAAGGCGCTCAGCGAAGTGTTCTCGGAATCGGGGCGGGCCGATCCCGGCTGGTGCGCCATCGGTTCGGTGAAGTCCCAGATCGGCCACACCGCCGGAGCGGCCGGAGCGGCCAGCTTGATCAAGGCAATTCTCGCTCTCCATCACAAGGTCCTGCCTCCGACGATCAATGTCGAGGAGCCGACCCCGGCCATCGATTGGGAAAGGGGACCCCTTTACATCAACAGCGAGTCGAGGCCCTGGATTCACGGGGCCGACCATCCGCGCCGGGCCTCGCTCAGCTCCTTCGGTTTTGGCGGGACCAATTATCACCTGACCCTCGAAGAGTATCGCGGGGAGCATCGGCCGCCCCGCCTCGATCGCCACGGCGCCGAGGCCGTCTTGGCTTCGGCCGGCAGCCGGGCCGGGCTGCTGGAGACGCTTCGGGCGCTGCGGGCTCAAGTCGAGGCCGGCGCCTCCTTGTTCGCCACCGCCAAGGCCAGCCACCGGGATTTTCGGGCCGGCGAGGATTTTCGTCTCGCAGTGGTGGCGAGGAGCCAGGCCGAGCTGAGGGCCCGGCTCGATCAAGCCATCGGCCATTTGGAGAAGAGCGAGGCCGCGCTCTGGCTGCCGCCTCAGGGGATCTATTTCCGGCCGGGCTTCAAGCCGGCCAAGGTCGCGATGCTTTTCTCCGGCCAAGGCAGCCAATCCCTGGGCATGGGCGGGGATTGGGCGATGCACCTCGAGGAGGTCGGCCGCTTCTGGGATCGGATCGATGCTCTGACCCAAGGCTGGAACGCTCGCTTGAGCGAAGTGGTCTTTCCGCGGCCGGTCTTTTCGGAAGAGGCCCGCCAGCGGCAGCGGGCCCGGCTCACCGCCACTGAATGGGCCCAGCCGGCGATCGGCGCGACCTCGGCCGCGCTTTATCAGGCTCTGGTCGGGCTGGGGGTGAAGCCGGACATGATGGGCGGCCACAGCTTCGGCGAGCTGACCGCGCTCTACGCCGCCGGCGTCTTCGACTTGGCGGGCTTCCTCAGCGCCGCCCGCCACCGGGGCGAGGCGATGGCCCAGGCCAGTGAGAGCCGCGGCGCGATGCTGGCGGTGGCCGAAGAGACCGAGGCCTTGAAGCGGCGGCTCGAGGAATGGCAAAGCTCGGCGATCCTCGCCAACCTCAACGCTCCCCGGCAGCAAATCCTGTCGGGCGAGGAAGGCGAGATTCACCGGGTTCAAGCCTTGCTCGAGGCGGCCGGCGTCAAGGTGACTCGGCTCAACGTCAGCACGGCCTTTCACTCGCCCTTGGTCAGCGGAGCCGCCAAGAGCTTCGGGGACTTCTTGCAGAAATCGGAGATGAGGCCGCCGAGCCTGCCGGTTTACTCGAACCAGGGCGCCGAGCCTTATCCCGAGGATCTCGCCTCGATTCGCCGGCGCTTGGCCGATCACTTGGCCAATCCGGTTCGGTTCTGCGAAGAAGTCGGGGCCATGCGCCGCGCCGGCGCCAACGTTTTTCTCGAGGTCGGCCCCGGCTCGACTTTGTCGCGCTTGGTCGAGGAGTGTTTGCCCGGCGAGGAGATCCTTTCGCTGTCCTTCGACCAGAAGGGCCAGGAAGGCATGGTCGCCTTGACCCACGGCCTGGCTAAGCTGGCTGCGGCCGGTCTCGAATTGGCTTGGCAACGGCTGGACGATCGGGAGCTGGCCGCGCTCGAGGGCTTCGAAATGACGCCGACCACGATCCTGCTCGACTCCTCGACCCACAAGAAAAAATATCCGGTTCCGGAGACGGCGGCTCGCGACAATGTCCACGTCCTGCCGAAGCCGGCTGAAATGCCCATTCCGGTGGCTTTGGCGGCCGGCGCCGAAGCCGACGCTCCGCGGCCGATGCCGGCGGCGCCATCCTTCCGCACCGGGCCCAAGGCTCCGGTCTCAGCCCCAGTCTTGACGGTCCTCAAAGCTCAGGAAGAAGCGCCGGCGAAGCCGACCGAGCTGCCGCGGCCCAGCGCTCAAGAGCTGACGGCCTTGAAGGGCTTGCTCTACCAGGTGGTGTCGGAAAAGACCGGCTACCCGACGGAGATGCTCGGCGCCGACATGCACCTCGAGGCCGACCTCGGCATCGACTCGATCAAGCGAGTCGAGATTTTCAGCACGATCCGCGACCGGGTTCCCCATCTGCCCGAAGTCGGCATCGAGCAGCTGGTGGCCCTGCAGACCATGGGCCAAATCATCGAGTTCATGGAAAAGGGGCCGGCAGTCGCGCCGGCCAGCCCGCCGCCGGCGGAGACTCCGATCGCCCCGGAAATCCCCGCCGCCTCGGCGGGCGTGGCGCCGCCCCCAGCGGAAGTTTTGGAGGAGGCGGCCGCCTCTCTCACCGCCTTGCTCTACGAGGTGGTGTCCGAGAAGACCGGCTACCCGACCGAGATGCTGGGCGCCGACATGCACCTCGAGGCCGACCTCGGCATCGACTCGATCAAGCGGGTCGAGATCTTCAGCGCGATCAAAGACCGGGCCGCCCATTTGCCGGAGGTCGGGATCGAGCAATTGGTGGCTCTGCAAACCATCGGGCAGATCATAAGTTTCATGCGTAGCGGCGCCGGTCTTGAAGGCTCGCCGGCGGTTTCCGCCGGTGAGCCGGCGCCGTCCACGCCGACGTCCCCGCCGCCACGAACCGCCGAAATCCCGGTGGCGGTGGAACCCGCGCCGGCGCCGGCGGCCGCGATCGGCCGCTTCGGTGTCGAGCTGGTTTCCACCCAGAGCCATTCCCACGTCACCCTGGCTCCGAACCGTGAAATTTTGGTGGTCTCGGACGGCGGGGGCATCGGCGAGGTCGTCCGCGAGCGCTTGATCCAAGCAGGTTTCCCGGCCCACTTGGTCGAAGGCGAGGATCAAATCGACGAGCAGGGCGCTTGGGGCGGCCTGATTTACATGGGCGGGCTTCGCTCGGCGCCGAATTTTTACTCGGCCGCCAAGATCAACAAGGAAGCCTTCCGGATCGCCAAAAAAGTCGGGCCGGCCTTGCGCGATGCGGCGGCCAAGGGCGGCGCCTGGTTCGTCACCGTCCAGGATACCGGCGGCCACTTCGGTTTTCAGGGTCTCGATCCGATCTCGGCGGCCAAGGGCGGTTTGGCCGGTCTGGCCAAGACCCTGGCCCGGGAATGGAGCGGCGTTTACTGCAAGGCCATCGATCTCCCGATCGCGAGCATCTCGCCCGAAACCGCGGCCTCGGAGATCCTCCAAGAAATTTTCCAGGGCGGCGGCGAGGTCGAGATCGGCTTGCCGCTCGACGGAAGACGGCTGACCGTCGTGCCCCGCGAGCAGAACGAGGTTTCGGGCCTGCCCCTGGCCCTCGATCAAAACTCGGTCTTGGTGGCCAGCGGCGGCGCCCGCGGCGTGACCGCGGCCTGCATCATCGAGTTGGCCAAAAAATACCGGCTCAAGATCGTCCTCTTCGGCCGCAGCCAGGTGCCGGAAGTCGAGCCCGAGGCTTATCGCTCGATTTCCGACGAAGCCGGCCTCAAGAAAGCCCTCTTTCAAAAAGCCCAAGCCGAGGGGAAGGCGATCACGCCGGCCGAGCTGGAGACCGAGACCCGGCTGATCCTCAATGCCCGCGAGGTCCGGCAAACGCTGAAGGCCCTGCGCGAGGCCGGCTCCGAGGTGAAATACTTTCCTTGCGACATCCTCGAATCGCGGCTGATCCGGACCGAGGGCCCTTCCTGGACCTGGCAGGCCGGCAATCTGGTCCGTTCGGCCTTGGCCGAGGTTCGCCAGGAGTGGGGGCCGATCACCGCCCTGATCCATGGCGCCGGAGTCATCGCCGACAAGCGGATCGAGGACAAGACTCAGGGACAATTCGACCTGGTCTTCGACACCAAGGTGCTAGGCTTCAGCGAGCTCCTCTCGGCCCTCGACAAGGAGCCGCTCAAGCTCATCGTGGCCTTCTCTTCGGTGGCCGCCCGCTTCGGCAATGCCGGCCAATGCGACTACGCGATGGGCAATGAAGTGATCAACAAGATGGCCCAGGCCGAGAAAAGGAAGCGGGCCGGCCAATGCGTGGTCAAGTCGATCAATTGGGGAGCTTGGGAGGGCGGCATGGTGAAGCCGGCGCTCTCGGCCGAGTTCAAGCGCCGCGGAATTTCGCTCATTCCCTTGGACGTCGGAGCCAAGGCCTTCGTCCGCGAGCTGGCTTCCTCCGATGCCAATCCGGTCGAGGTGATCCTGGGAGCTCCGCTGTGACCCGGCTCGGGCCCATCGACTACGATTCGCTGGCCGAGTTCTCGCGAGGCAAAGTCTCGGGGATTTTCGGGCCGGCCTTCGCCGGCCTCGACGCCATGCCGCGGAAGACCGGCTTGCCGATGCCGCCCTTGATGCTGCTCGACCGGGTGCTTCAGCTCGACTTCGAGCGCCGGGACAAAAGCTGCCAAGGCCAGATCGAGTTTGAAACCGACCTGAGCGACGATAAATTCTACCTGGGAGCCGACGGCTATCCCTCGCTCGGCATGTTGGGCGAAATGGTCCAGGGCTGCACCTTGATCCTGACCGGCTTGGGCTTCGATCTCGGTTTTCAGGAAGCCAAGCTTTTCCGGCTCTTGAACCATGAGGTCCAATTCGCCGGTCCGATCCCGCGGCGGGGCGAGACGCTCAAATTCCGATTGAAGCTCGACGCGGTGATGGAGGCCGGCGGCCTTCTCATTTTCACTTTTTCGGGCCGCTGCCTGGTGGGCGAGGAGCTTCGGCTCGAGACCAAATCCCAGGCCGGCTATTTCAGCGAGAAAGAGCTGGCTTCGGCCAAGGGCGTGCAATGGGACCCCGAAAAATGGCAGGGCCATCGTCTTTTGCCGCCGATCCCTCCGCCGGTGGTCGCATCATCGAAACGGAGCTTCAGCCGGGCCGAGCTGGTGGCCTTGAGCGAAGGCCGGATCTCGGAATGTTTGGGCGAGGCTTACCGTGAAGCCGACAGCCATGATCGCACGCCGACTTTGTCGCGGGGCAACCTTCTCCTGCTCGACGCGGTGACCGAAATCGACCTCGGGGGCGGCCCTTGGAAACGAGGTTATCTCGCGGCCGAGAGCCAGGTTTCGGCCGGCGATTGGTTTTTCCCGGCTCATTTTCGCAACGACCCTTGCATGCCCGGCAGCCTGGTCTTCGAGTCCTGCGTCCAAGCGATGCGCTTCGACTTGCTCTACCGAGGTTATTCGCTCAGCCGTCCCGGCTATCACTTCGAGCCGGTGCCGGGCAGCGGATGCAAGATCCAGTGCCGCGGCCAAGTAAGCCCGGGCAATCGCCGGCTGAAGATCGAGATTTTTGTCAAGACAGTGGGGCTGCGACCTTATCCTTGTCTTCAGGCCGATGCCCAAGTTCATTGCGACGGTTTGAAATTGTTCCGAATGGAAGACCTCGCGCTGCGCTTGGCGCCGGAAATCCCATGAGCCGGACGGTTCGGGAATGGGAAAAAGAGTTCAGCCTGTCGGCCCACCCTTGGCTGAAGGATCATTGCCCGACCTTCACGATTCCGACCCTGCCTTTCTCCTTCATGGTGGCGGAGATCGCCCAGGCCGGCCGCAAGATCAGCGGCTTGCCCCACTTGATCGAGCTCCGCGACGTGAAGGTGACTTCTTGGCTGGCGTTTCCCGAAGGCCATCAGCGGGTCCGAGTATCGGCCGAGCTCGTCGAGGCCGGCGAGGGCCGAGCCCTGGTCGCGGTGCGGCTGGCCTCCTTTCACCGCAAGATGGGCGAGCAGGAGATTTTCAGCCCCTTCTGCGAAGGGCGGGCCCTCTTGGCGGCCGAGGAAGTCCGCGATGAATTCAGCGCGATGGTGAGCGAGGAGCCGGCCCTCGCTTCGCATCCCGGTTCCGGGATTTACGCCTCGGGCTACCGCTTTTCCGGTCCTTCTTTCCGAATTCTTCGCGAGCTGCGCGCCCACCGCGGCAATTTTTGGACGGCCGAATTGGCCCTGCCCGAGGAGACCCCGGCCGACGCGGCGCTCTTCTTCCCGTTCCTCCTCGACGGGCTTTTCCAGGCGCTTCCCAAGGAGGAGTGGCCGGACTGGCATCGCTCGCTGGCCGGCAGGATCGGCTTTCCCTTTCGCATCTCCTCGGCCAGGTTCTTCGGGCCCGAAATCCAAGACGGCCCCTTTCAAGCCGAGGTGAGGTTCTTGGGCTTCGAAACGGAGAATCAGCTTCCCCAATTCCGGTTGCGGCTGTTCGCGCGCCGTCAGTCCAGCTGGAAACTGATGGCCGAGCTGGCTTATCAGGAGTACCTGGTGCCGCTGGCCAAGCTTTTGGACCTGGCGCCATCCGACCGCGCGGCCTTCCTGCGGGAGGGGCGTTATATTCCGGACCTCTCGCTCTCGGAAGTTTCGGCCGAGGAGGCTCGGCTCAAGCCGGAGACGATCCGGCAGGTCGATTGGCTCAAAGGAACGGTGGCTCAAGTCTATCTCGAATCGCCGGAGCTCATCCGGGAATACCGGGGGCTCGACCTCCGCCAGGCGCTGATTTGGCTGGCCGAACGGGTGGTGGTTAAGGAGCTGATCGCGATGAACGAGGGCATTCACCCTCGCGACGTCCATTTGAAGAAGGTCGGCGACGGGGATTGGGAGGCGACCTCGCCGGCCTTGCCTCATCAGTCCCACCAAGTGGGAGTGGAATTCTGCGACGGCGAGTTTCGGGCCCGCAAGCGGGGGCCGGCTCGGATCGATTTGGATCAAGGCTTGATCTTGTGGCGGGCGCGCCTCGGCCTCAGCCGCTCGCCGGTTGAAGTGTTGGGGAGGAGCCTGATCGAGAAATTTTTGGGAGGCATCGTCTTGGAAGATAGCCGGGATTTCGACGGCCTCCGCGGCCGACCGGTCCTATTCCTGGCCAACCACCAGACCTTCGTCGAATCCTTCCTGTTGAATTTGATGACCGCGTCGGTGGCTCAGAATCCGGTCGTGTTCTTAGCCAAGCACGAGCATCGAGAGCAGTGGATCGGGCGTTTTGAGGAGATTTGCACGACCTATCCCGGGCTCTCCGAGCTGAAAACCATCCATTTCGTCGACCGGGAAGATCCCCGGGCTCTCTTCGAGGTCGGGGCGGCCTTGGAAAATTTCTTGGTCCGCGAGCGGACCTCGGTCGTGATCCACGTCGAAGGCCGCCGGTCCTACGAGGCCGGCGATCCGGTCCAGAAAGTGAGCAGCGTTTGGCTCGATCTCAGCATTCGGACCGGCGTTCCGGTGGTCCCGGTGCAGATCGTCGGCGGGCTTCCCTTGAGCAATCCCGGCCGGCGGAAATACGATTTCCCGGTCGATTGCGGCCGGCAGCGCTTCGTGATCGGCCGATCGATACCGGCGGCAAGCTTGGCCGCCTTGCCTTACGCCGATCGCCTCCGCAAGGTGAAGGCGGCCTTGAACCGGAAGCTCGGCGCCCTGGTCGAACGGCCCTTTCCGGCCGAGCCGGAGTTTCAGGCCCGGGCCGAAGCCTTCGGCCGGCTCTCAGGCGCCTCCGAACCGGCCGCGGTCCTCTGGACCTCCTTGGAGCGCCACTGGTTGCTCCATCAGGAGCCGCGGAGCGGGCTTGAGTTCGACAATCCCTTCGACGCTTTGGTTGCCGCCGGCCGGATCATGCTCGCCTCGGGTCAAGCTCCGCACCTCGAGACCTCGGCGGTGTTGGATTCGGCATGGTTCGAAAACCTCGTGGCCTGGCTCTTCGGCGGCCGGCTCAAGGTGGAGGTCGGCGGTTTGTCGAGCGGCTATCGCTTGAAGGTCTAGACGTAGCCCAAGGCGTGGACGATGCGGAAATGCGAGGCCCGATAGGCCGGAATCAGCGAGGAGAATAAGGTCGAGAAGAAGGCGATCGCGAAAACCTGCAGCATCAGCTTGGGCGAAATCAAAAAGTAAATGCGGTACCAATCGGAGACGCCGGTGGTGGGTGGCGGCGGCATCCGGACCCCGGTTAGCGGGATGATATGACTCATGGCCCATCCGATGAGGACGCCGAGGGTTGCGCCGATCAAGCCTAGGATGGCGGCCTCGAGAACGATGACCGTGAAAATGGTCGAACGGGAATTGCCGATCGCCATCATGGTGCCGTATTCCCGCATCCGCTCGAAAAGCGCCATGTTGATGGTGTTGGCGACGCTGACGATGAAGATGACGCTGATGATGAACTTGAGGATCCAGAAGAAATTGTCGAAGAAGTGCTTGGTTTGCTTGTACATCAGGCTTTGATTTTCCCAGGGCACGATCTCGAAGGCCATCTTTTCGGCGGTCAGCGCCTCTTTCAAGGTCAGGGCGGCCGCGTCGATGCTCTCGGAATCGTCGTAATCGTCGGCCACCACCAAGAAGCTGTTGACCTGCGCGGGCAGGCCCAAGATCGCCTGGGCGCTGGACAGCGGGACCTTGACGACCCGCTCGCCGACTTCCTTCAGCACCGTCTCGAAGACGCCGCGAATGTGGAAGTCGGCGCCGTCGACCGCTCCCTCCTGGCGGGTGGTGATGAACGAGACATGGTCGCCGACCTTGAGGTTGAGCGACTTGAGCAGGCCGGCCCCGAGCACGATGCCGTAAGGATCGGAATCGTCGAGGTCCTTGCCTTCGACGATATTGGTGGTGGCCCGCTGCAGGCTGACGTTCCGGAAGCTGCTCATCCGGGCTTCGGTCCGGGGGTCGACTCCGAGAGCGATGACCGCCACGCTGTCCCGGTCCGAGCTGAGCATGCCGCCGAATTTGATCCGGGGGACGGTGTAGGCCCCGGGAATGCTTTGCTCGATCAGCTTGGCGATCCGCGGCGCGTCTTGGATCAGGTAGTTGAAGGGGGTGATCGAGCCCTTTTCGAAGTAGCCGCTTCGGCTGACTTGGAAATGGCCCGATTGGCTGTGAATGAACGTTTGCTTCAAACTATAAAGCAATCGATCGAAGAAGCCGCCGACCAGCAGCAAGCTGGCGCTGCCCACGACGATGATCAGCAAGGTCAGGGCGCTGCGCCGCTTGTTGCGCAGGACATTCTTGCCGGCGATCTTGAGCAATCGCCAAAACGCGCCGTCGCTTTTCATTGATAGGCTCCGATCGGAGCGCCGTGGAGGATGGTCCGGCGGCCCTCTTCCTGCAAAACCCCGTCGCTGATGGTCACGATCCGAGAGGCATGATGGACGACTCGGGGGTCGTGGGTCGAGAAGATGAAGGTGCTGCCGTGCTCCTTGTTCATGCGTTGCATCATCGACATGATCGTCTCAGCCGAACCGCTGTCGAGATTGGCCGTCGGCTCGTCGGCCAAGATCAGCAGGGGACGAGTGACCAGGGCCCGGGCGATCGCCACTCGCTGTCTTTGGCCGCCGGAAAGCTCGTCGGGCCGGTGGCCGGCGACTTCGGTGAGCTGGGCTTCGGCCAAGGCCGCCCAAACCCGCTCTTTCCGCTCGCCCGGGCTGACTTTGTGGAAGAGCAGGGGATATTCGACGTTCTCATAGGCGGTCAGCACCGGAAAGAGGTTGAAGGATTGAAAAATGAAGCCGAGGAATCGGCTGCGCAACTGGGCTTTCTCTTCATAGGAGAGGTTTCGAGTCGAACGGCCTTGCAGAAAAATCTCGCCCGAGGTGGGCTCGTCGAGGAGACCGAGGAGGTTGAGGAGGGTGGTTTTTCCGCTGCCCGAGGGGCCCATGATGCAGAGCATCTGTCCGGCCTCGATGCTGAAATCGACCTGGCGCAAGGCCCGGACCACCGTCTTCCCCAATAAGTACTCCTTGCTCGCACCCCGTACTTCCAGAACTTCCATGGCCCGGCCCCCCCTATTTCCTTAAGGAATACTGAATATTCCAGCAAAAGCCGTACCAACGGCAGCCCTGCGGGGAGGCGAAAATAGGGCTTATTATCGAGGATTGGGCCCCCTTCGCCATTCACTTTGAGAAACGGCCTTATCGAACGTCAAATTCTTGTCGTGAAATTGTTCTTGGTGAAGTTTCGGCCGCCCCCTAAAATCAGATTTTTGGTTCGGGGTCATCATGTCATTCCTTCCGCATTCGAAGCTCGCCAGGTTTCTGGCCTTCCTCCTTCTCATGTTGGGCGCCTCGACGGCCGGCGCGATCGAGCCCGACGAGATCGTCGCCAAAGCCGACGCGGTGCGGGTGCCCAAGGGCTCCTATGAGTTCGAAGCCGCGATCGTGAATTACGAGGGCGAAACCAAGCAATCGGAGAGCGGCTACAAAGTTTATGTGCGGGACTTGGAGCATAGCTTGGTCGAGTTCCGCAGCCCGGCCGCGGAGAAGGGCAAGAGCCTCTTGATGATCCAAGAGGATCTTTGGATCTATTTGCCCCGGGTCAAGAAGCCGGTCCGAATTCCCTTGCAGCAACGTTTGGCCGGCAACGTCTCCAATGGCGACATGGCCCGGGCCAATTTTTCCAACGACTACAGCGCCACTTTGGCCGGCGAGGAGAAAATCGGCGATCGCGAAGTCTACGTCCTCGACCTGGTCGCCAAGTCGCCGAGCAAGACCTACAACAAGATCAAGTACAAGGTGGCGAAGAGCGATTTTCATCCGGTCACCGCCGAGTATTACACGGTTTCGGGCGCCTCCTTGAAAACCTGCACCTTCGAGGATTTTCGCCAAGAGGCCGGGGCGCTCCGGCCGGTTCGCCTGGTGTTTCAGGACAGCTTGAATCCGCGGAAGAAATCGATCCTCACTTTCAGCGGCATGGTCACGAAGCAGCTTGACCTGTCGATGTTCACGAAAGACTACATGAAGACTTTGGAGTAGCGATTGCCGCCCTCTTCACTCAAGGTCCTGGCGATCTTGATCGGGACGTTTTGGGCTAGCCGGCTCCCGGCCCAAGAGGCCACGCCGCCGCCCGACCCATCCTCCTTCCGTTTCGAGTACAGCGGCGAATTGCGGCAGGAAACCGCCTTTCGCTACGCTTCACCGGCCAACTTCAGCAAGATCCGCCAATTCGCCAAGGCCGACGTCAAGTTCACCTTCAACGAGCACCTGAAGATGAAGATCGGCGGCCGCGGCTGGTACGACGCGGTCTACGATGTGACCGACCAGTATCCCGAAGATGTCCGCGTCAACATGCGGAAGGAGCTGACGATCCGCGACGCCTATCTCGACATCACGGCTTCCAAGGTCAAGATCCGGCTCGGGAACCAGCAGATCGTCTGGGGCGAGGCCTTGGGCCAATTCTTCGCCGACGTCGTGACGCCCAAGGACTTGCGGGAATTCTTCCTGCCGAGCTTCGAGTTCATCCGGATCCCGATCTGGGCCCTGGACCTGCGTTATGACTTCCTGCCCGGTTGGACCTTGGAGGCGGTCCTCACGCCCGACATGAGCGTCGATAAGCTCGCGCCTCAGGGAGCCGACTTCGCTTTCTTCATTCCGCCGCCGCCGCCGGGCTTCAACCAGGTGCTGCTTTCCGACGACAAGCCCGAGACCGATTTCAAGCATTGGAACGGCGGCCTGCGCTTTTCCTATTTGGTGAAGGGCTGGGACTTGGCTTGGTTCTATTACACCAGCCCCGACCACGTGCCGGCCTTGTTCAAGACGGTCACGGCCGGGCCCGGCGGAACTCCGACCATTGTGCTCGATCCCAAGCACAAGCGGATTCAGAACATCGCGTCGACCTTCAATAAAAGCATCGGCGACGCCGCGGTCCTCCGCGGTGAATTCGTCTATGCCATCGGCCGCTATTTCAATGCCGAAAACATCAACGTCAATCAAGGAGTGGTCCGGCGCGACCAATTCCGCTACGTGGTGGGTTTCGATTACACTTTCCATGGCTTCGACATGAATGCCGAATTCCAGCAGCAGGCCATCCTGGGTTCGACTCGCAACGTCGCCGACGACATCCTCGACACCTGGATCTTTCTTCGCTTCGAACGGGGTTTCCTGGATGAGAAGTTGATCGCCGAGCTGATCTTCATCGTGGGCTTGGAGGCCGGCGACACCGAGCTCAGCCCCCGGCTCCACTACCGCGTCAGCCCGTCGATCACCCTGACTTGGGGAACCGACGTCTTCAGCGGGCCCCAGGACACGCTTTACGGCGAGTTCGACCACAGCGACCGGGTTTTCATGAACACTAGCTGGAAATTTTAGCCGGCGGCGGCTTCGACCAAGACCAGCTTCTGGCCCGATTCGACGGCCGCGCCGGGCTGGACCGCGACTTCCTTGACGACGCCGTCGATGGCGGCGGTCAGCTCGTTCTGCATCTTCATGGCTTCGATGACGACCAAGGCTTGGCCCTTGCTGACGGCGTCGCCGGCTTTCACCTTCACTTCGACGATCTTGCCGGGCATCGGGGCGCTGATCAGGCCGTGACCGCCGGCGGCCTCGCTCTGCGAGACGGCCCGGCGGCGGGGGTCGAACACCTCCAGATGGTAGGGGACATTGCTCAGGTTCAGCTCGGCCTTGTCTTGGCGGAAGCTGACGTCGGCCTCGAGGACCTCGGTGCCGTCGATCAGGAAAGAATAGACCGAGCCTTTGGCCAGCAGGGGCTCGAAGCGGTGGCTTTCGCCGTCCAGCTTGAGCTCGTAGCCTTGCTCGAGGGTTTCAATCTCGACCTCGAACTCCTTGCCATCGAATAAAACGGTGTAGGTCTTCGCCATGCCTAATTCCTCATTCCCATCTTGCGGCCGGCCACCCGCCAAGGCGAGGCGTCGGCGGCCTCGGCGCCGCCCGAAACCGGGCGCGACTTCAGCTCCTCGAGGTGCTTGGCCAAGGCCGCGGCCATCAGGGCCTTCTTGGTTTCCTCGTAGGGGACCTTGAGTATCTCGGCCATGTGCTTGTCGATGAAGTGGGTGTCGTAGCGGCCCTCGACGAAGTCTTTGATCTCCAGGGCCCGGCGGTGGAAGTAAAGGTTGGTCTTGGGGCCGCTGACCCGGTATTCGGAGAGCGCCCGCTGCATTCTTTGGATGGCCTCCTTCCGGTCGGCGCCGTAGGCGATCAGCTTGGCCAGTATCGGATCGTAATCCATCGGGACCTGGAAGCCTTGGTAGATGCCGTTGTCGAGGCGGATGCCGGGTCCGAGGGGATATTGCATGTCGACGACCAGGCCGGGCGCCGGCATGAAGTTGTGGAAGGGGTCCTCGGCGTAGACCCGGACTTCGACGGCATGGCCCCGCTGTTGGACGTCTTCCTGCTTCATCGGCAGCTTCTCGCCCTGGGCGACCTGGATCTGGAGCTTCACCAAATCGACGCCGGTGACCAGCTCGGTGATCGGATGCTCGACTTGGAGGCGGGTGTTCATCTCCAGGAAATAGTAATTCTGCTGGTGATCGACCAGGCACTCGATCGTGCCGGCGTTGTAGTAGCCGACAGCCTTGGCCAGCTTGACCGCCATCTCGCAGACGCCCTGGCGGGTTTCGGGCGTGATGAAGGGCGAGGGCGATTCCTCGATGACCTTCTGGTGGCGGCGCTGGACCGAGCACTCGCGCTCGAAGAAGTGGACGACGTTGCCGTGCTGGTCGCCGAAGACCTGGACCTCGATGTGGTGGGGGCCTTCGACCAATTTCTCGATGTAAACGGCGTCGTCTTTGAATGAGGAAATGGCCTCGTTCTGGGCCATCGCGAAGGCGCTCTTGAGCTCTTTCTCCTCGCGGACCGCCCGCATTCCCTTGCCGCCGCCGCCGGCCGCCGCCTTGAGCAGGACCGGGAAGCCGATCTTCTTGGCGACTTCCAGCGCTTCGTCGGCGTCCTTGAGCGGGTGCTTGATGCCGGGGACGACCGGGACGCCGGCGGCCTCGGCGATTTGGCGGGCGCCGATCTTCGAGCCCATCTTGGTGATGATGTCGGGATCGGGGCCGATGAAGATCAAGCCGGCGTCCTTCACCGCTTTGGCGAAGCCGGCATTCTCCGAGAGAAACCCATAGCCCGGATGAATGGCATCGGCACCGGACTTCTTGGCCGCGGCGAGAAGCTTCTCGACGTTGAGATAGCTCTCCTTGGGGGCGGCCGCCCCGAGGTGATAGGCCTCGTCGGCCCGCCGGACATGGAGGGCGGCTCGGTCGGGATCGCTGAACACCGCGACGGTTTGGATGCCCAAGTCGCGGCAGGCTCGGATCACCCGGACGGCGATTTCGCCGCGGTTGGCGATGAGGATTTTCTTGATTGTTTTCAGGCTCATGGGGCTCGGTCCCTTAGAGATAAAAAATTTCCAAATTTCAACGTAAATTTTTTGTTAAGCTTGGAAGTCGGATCCCCTTTGCCCGGCTTGTCGAGGCTTTTGCCTTTGACCGGTGACGGGGCGACGAGAGGATCTATGACTAGAAAACCTTTCATAACGGCTCTTTACGGATTGAGCGTGGCCGCTTTCCTGTCGGGTAGCGCCGTGGCTCAGCAAACTCCAGGGACCGCAACGACGACCACCACCTCGGGTCCCGGCACTTCGACGACGACAACGATCTCAGCTCCACCTTCCGCTCCCCAGCCGGCGCCAGGCAGCTCGACAACTAGCACCACCTCGACGACGACCAGCACCACCAAGGTCCCAGTGACAACCAAGAAGGCGCCGGCGCCGAAGCCGGCGGCAAAGCCCGCGAAGACGGCGACCAAGGTCGAGGAGACCACCACGACCTCGACAACCACGACGGTCGCTCCGCCGCCGCAACCGGTGGTCGTGGTCAAGGAAGAGAAGCCTCGGACGGTCTACGACCAGGAAACCCTGGAGAAGATGGAAGACAAGCTCTGCGTCACCGGCTTCAAAGCCCATGTCGGCAGCGAGAGCAAGAACGTCTGCAACTCCATGGCTAACCCGCCCGACCTCGCCTATACCTGCTCATGGGACGAGGAAGGCCCGCCGGCTTTTCCCGCAACCAAGCAAGGTCCCTGCACCCTCGACTTCACCGAGCATCGCGGCGAGGTCGTGATCACCCGCGATAAGTGGAAAGACAATCCTCCGATGAAATACGGCTCGAAGGCCCAGTGCTGCTTCCGAGCTTCGAAATAGTTTGAGAGCCCCCTCTCCCGGCCTTCGGCCACCCTCCCCCGCGAGGGGGGAGGGCAAGATCTTCCCTCTCCCCTTGTGGGAGAGGGGCAGGGGAGAGGGGGCTGCCTTTACAATGGAATGTTCCCGTGCTTTTTCGGCGGGTTCTTATCGACCTTGTTCTTCAGCATCTCCAGGGCCCGGATGATCTTGCTTCGGGTGAAGCGCGGCTCGATGACCTCGTCGATGTAGCCCAGCTCGGCCGCCTTGTAGGGCGTGGCGAAGGTGGCCCGGTAATCCTCGGTCAAGCGGGTCCGTTCGGCCGCCGCGTCCTTGGCCTTCTCGATCTCCTTGCGGAAGATGATGTTGACCGCGCCGTCCGAGCCCATCACCGCGATCTCGGAGAAGGGATAGGCGAAGTTGACGTCGCCCCGGATGTGCTTGGAGCTCATGACGTCGTAAGCCCCGCCGTAGCCTTTGCGGGTGATCAGCGTGACCTTGGGCACGGTGGCCTCGCAGAAGGCGTAGAGCAGCTTGGCGCCGTGGAGGATGATGCCGCCGAATTCCTGGTCGGTGCCGGGCAAGAATCCGGGCACGTCGACGAAAGTCACGATCGGGATGTTGAAGGCGTCGCAGAAGCGGACGAAGCGGGCGGCCTTGATGCTGGCGTCGATGTCGAGGCAGCCGGCCAGGACCTGGGGCTGGTTGGCGACGATGCCGGCGACCCGGCCGTTGTAGCGGCCGAAGCCGATCAAAATATTTTTCGCGAAGTCGGGGCCGATCTCGAAGAAGTAGCCGTCGTCGAGGGTGCTCTTGATCAGCACCTTCATGTCGTAAGGTTTGTTGGGGCTGTCGGGAATCAGGGCGTCGAGCGCCTCGTCGACCCGGACCGGATCGTCCTTGGGCTTGACCAGCGGCGGATCTTCCAAATTGTTGGAAGGCAGGAAGGAGAGCAGCTCCCGGACCTGCTGGAGCGCCGCCTGATCGTTGGGTGCCCGCATCAGCGAGACGCCGGACTTGGTGTTGTGAGCGAGGGCGCCGCCCAAATCCTCCTTGCTGACGACTTCGTGGGTGACGGCCTTGATGACTTCGGGACCGGTGATGAACATGTGGGCGGTGTTCTCGACCATCAGGATGAAATCGGTCAGGGCCGGCGAATAGACCGCGCCGCCGGCGCAGGGTCCCATGATGACCGAGATTTGGGGAATGACGCCGCTGGAGAGCACGTTGCGCAGGAAGATGTCGGCGTAGCCGGCCAGCGATTGGACGCCCTCTTGGATGCGGGCGCCGCCGGAGTCGTTGAGCCCGATCACCGGCGCGCCGGTCTTGGCCGCGAGGTCCATGATCTTGCAAACCTTCTTGGCGAAGGCCTCGCCGAGCGAGCCGCCGAAGCTGGTGAAGTCCTGGGCGAAGACGAAGACGGTCCGGCCGTCGATGGTGCCGTGGCCGGTGATGACGCCGTCGCCCAAGATCTTCTTCTCTTCCATTCCGAAGTCGGAGCAGCGGTGAGTGACGAAGCGGTCCATCTCGACGAAGGAGCCGGGGTCGAGCAGGAAGTCGACCCGCTCCCGGGCGGTCATCTTGCCGGCCTTATGCTGGGCGGCGATGCGGTCGGTCCCGCCGCCCTGCTCGGCTTCGAGGTTCTTTTTCTTCAAGATTTCGGACATTTCACGATTGGTCGGCATGGTAAATCCCTTGGAAAATTCGGATTCTAGGCGATGCCGATCTAGATTGTAGGGCCGGCGCGGTCAAGGAAATTGCGCAGGAATTCGGGGGCCGCCTCCGCTCAATTGTTGGGGCAATCAGGCGTGGCGATCGAGTAGACCAGGGTGCCCTTGTGAGCCCGGCCGAAGCTGGCGCCCTTCGGGAGCGATCCCAATTCGGTGCCGACCTCGGCCTCGGGGTGCTTTTCCTTGAGATAGGTCGAGAGCGACTGGATCAAGGAAAGATCATGGCTTTCATCGGTGTAAAGGCTGAATTTTCGCGAGCCCTCTTGGTAAGAGGCCCCGACCATTCGGCTGATCGTGGCCCACTGGGCTCTTCGGGACTGCGTCTGCCGGGTTTCGCAGTCGCCGGAACGCGAGCTTTCCAGGCCCTTCAAGAAGCTCTCGGCTTTTTCGTCGAGTAAAACCTTGGGTTTTCGGCTGGCTTGGGATGGCGCCGGCTCGGCGCTAATCTCGGTTTTTTTCGATTTTTTCTCGTCGCATCCGGCCAGGAACAGCGCGGCGACGGACCCGAAAAGGATAATTGGCAACATGAAGGCCCCTTTCCATGATGCGTTGGGTGGAATGATGCGTTGATGGACAGCCTATCGCCTAGGCCGAAGGAAAGTTTCGGACTATTTTTTAAGAAATAAGGCTAAGGTCGATTTCCCCGAAGCTCCGCACGATGGGATGCTCGCTGAGCCCCGGCGCCGGGGCGCTCCTCAGGACCCAGCATGTCCGCAGGCCCGCGGTCTGGGCCGCGTCCAGCTCGGCTTTTACGTCGGATAAAAATAAAATGTGAGCGGCCGGGAGGCCGATCCGAGCCGTGATTTTTTGGTAGGCTTCGACTTCCCGTTTGGCGCCGATCTGGGTATCGAAATAGCCGGAGAACAGCGCTGTCAAGTCGCCGAAGGCACTGTGTCGGAAGAGTAGTTTTTGAGCCTCGACCGAGCCGGAGGAGAAAATGTAAATGGCCAAGCCTTGGGCGCGCCATGCCTGCAATTTCTCATAGGCATCCCGGTAAACGTGGCCTCGAAAATCCCCCCGTTCATAAGCCTCCCGCCACAGAATTCCTTGCAGGAGCTTTAAGGGGGTGATTTTTGAATCCTCTTCCATCCATTTCAGCAGAGTGGCAAGCGCGGTTGCTTCATCGGCGGCGGGCTGGCCGATATGCCGCTTGACCGCCTGTAAAATTTCGCGAACCTCGGGGTCGTCGCGGCGCTTTTCGATGAAAGCCCCCAAATGCCGCTGGGCATAGGGAAATAAAACATCATGGACGAAGCGGATGTCGGTGGTCGTGCCTTCGATATCTGTCAGTATCGCTTGAATCACGGGTCGGTGTATTGGGCCACCCAGCCCTCGGGGTTGGTGAAAAAACGAATCGCGGTGAAATGGGGATTTGGGCCGGCATCGAACCAATGTTTGGTGCCGGCCGGCACGCTGATAAGGTCGGATTTTTCGCAGTCCACCGCGTAAATGTGCTCGCCGATATGCAGGAAAAACAAGCCGCCGCCTTCGACAAAGAAGCGGATTTCGTCTTCGGTGTGGATGTGCTCGCGCAAAAACTTGGCCCGCAGCGCGTCCTTCTCGGGGTGCTCGGGAAACATCCGGATGACGTCAACCGCCCGAAAGCCGCAGGCGGACTTCAATCGCTCGATGCAATCCCGGTAAGCGGCGATAATTTCCTCGCCGGTCGAAGTTTCGGTGAGGCTTTGCCCGGCGTCCCATCGCTCAAAACGAATTCCCACCGCTTTCAAGGTCTCGGCGACGTCGCCATGTCGGGTGAAAATTTTCCGGGCTTGGGTCGGCGTGCTTTCGTGATAAATGCGCAATTCGCTCATCTTTGCAGGCTCCGAGACGTTAATTCGCAACTGAATAAAAATTCCAAAGCTTCGACGTGGCGCAAGGCATCTTCCATCGTTTGGCCCCAGGTGTACAGGCCGTGTCCTTTGATGAGGTAGGCGAAAACATTTTCATGGTTTTGCAGGTAATTTTCGACTTCGGCGGCCAAGGCGGCGATGTTCTGGGTGTTGTCAAAGATCGGGATGCAAATTTCGCAGGCATGGGTCGTGATGCCGGAAAAGGCTTTTTGCATTTCATAATCGCGGATTCGCAACGGATTCGGGGCGCTCAGGCGCGAAAGGACGGTCGCATGGACCGAATGAGTGTGCAAAACGGCGCCGATGCTTCGGTCGCGGGCGTAAAGCGAGGTGTGCAACATGGTTTCGGCGGAGGGTTTTTTGTCGGTGGCTACCGGGCGGCCGGCGAGATCGACCAGCATGATGTCGTCGGAGGTTAGCCGGCCTTTATGCTTTCCGGAAACCGTGATGGCAATGAGCTCGTCGTCCAAGCGGGTCGAATAATTGCTGCTGGTGGCCGAGGACCAGCCGGAGGCAAAGAGAAATTTGCCGGCCTCGATCATGGCTTGGGCGGCCTGCTGGAACGGCTCGGTCTTATCCATTTTCTTGTGAAGAATCCCGCATTACCCGCTCCCTCGGAGCAAGCATGGTGGGTCTGAGGGGCCGAGGTCAAGGAATTTAGAGGAAATCCCGGGTCACCCGGGCCTGGACCGCGGCCTTGGCCACGGCCTTGGCGACCGCCGCATGGACCAGCGGGTCGAGCGGATCGGGGATGAGCTCCTGCTCGGGCGTTTGGCCGACGATGGCGAGGGCGGCGGCGATGAAGATCTCGGGCGTGAAGCGCATCGCGTGGGCGTCGAGCGCGCCGCGGAAAATGCCGGGGAAGCCGATCAAGTTGTTGACCCGGCTGCCGTCGCTGGCGAAGGCGGCGCCGGCCGAGAGGGCCTCGGCGATGGTGATCTCGGGGAAGGGATTCGATAGCGCCAAGATGACCTGGCCCTTCTGGACGTCCTCCGGCTTGATCAGGCCGGGGAGCCCGGTGGTCGCGACGACCACTTGGCATTGGCGCAGCAGGTCCTTCAAGTCGGTGTTGATCCCGCCCAGCGTCTCGAAGCGCTTCTTGGCCTCGACGTTGACGTCGCTGCCGTAGACCGGGTTGCCGGTGTATTTCATGATGAGGTTGGCGATGGCCGACCCGGCGGCCCCGAGGCCGATCTGGCCGACCTTGGCGTTGCGCAGGTCCAGCCCGCCCATCCGGCAGGCGTTGATCAGCGAAGCCAGGGCCACGGTGGCGGTGCCGTGCTGGTCGTCGTGCATGACCGGGATCTTCAGCCGCTCGATCAGCTTGGCCTCGACCTCGTAGCAATCGGGGGTGCGGATGTCCTCGAGCTGGATCGCGGCGAAGGTCGAGGAGATGGTCTCGACCGCGTCGACGAAGCGGTTGACGTCGAGGGTGTTGATCAGGATCGGAACCATGTGGAGGCCGGAGAATTGCTGGAAGAGGGCGGCCTTGCCCTCCATCACCGGCATCGAGGCGACGGCGCCGAGATTGCCCAGACCCAGGACCCGGCTGCCGTTGGTGCAGAGGGCGACGGTCTTGCCGATGGTGGTGTAGATTTCGACTTGAGAAGGGTCTTCCTTGAGCAGCTTGCAGACGCTGGCCACGCCCGGTGTGTAGACCTTGCGCAGATCCTCGATCGACTGGATGGGAAATTTAGGCCGCATCAGCAGCTTGCCGCCGCGATGGAGCTCGAGGACCTCGTCGATCACCGATTCGAGCTCGACCTCGGGAATCTTGCGGACCGCGCTGACGATGGCGCTTAGGTGGTCCTCGTCGTTGACGATGATGGTGACGTCTCGGATGTTGTGCAGCTCGCCGAAGCTGACCGTCGAGATATTGCCGATGTCCCCGCCCATTTGCGAGATGGTGGAGATCAGCTTGGATAAGACCCCGATAAATTTACGATTTTTGCAACGTAAGGTGCGGATCAGCTTCTGATTGGACATAGGGGAGATTCAATCTCCCCTGGCCGCACCCGGGGGTCAAGGAGAAAAAATTGCGCTCCTTCAAGGGCGGCTGACGATTTCAGCGAGCAATATCCAGTCTTCGCCGGGGGTTTCGTTAGCCGCTTTTTCAGAAGGAATGAAAATGCCATATCCCCCATAGCTTTCGGCGGAGGAACTCAGGTCCGGAGAAACCGAGGGTCGGGGCAAGTAGAGAAAGAGCGCCAAGACCAAGGCGGCGAGGGGGAAGGCCAGACGCCACATCCAGGAAAGCTTGGCGAAGTAGCCGGAGCGGCCCTCGATGCGCTTAAGGATTCGGTGGTATTCGTTGGCGGGCGCCGACGGCACCTCGCTTGAATCCCGGCGCAGGAAGCTTCCGATTTTGCGATCAAGATCAGGGTTTTCTTCAGGGCGATCCATGGCTTTCTTCAATGTCCTCCATAAGCTGCCGTAGCTTCTCCCGCGCCCGGTGCAAACGCGATTTGACGGTCCCGATCGGCAGATTCAAGACCTCCGAGATTTCCTGGATGCTCAACTCTTCCATGTAGAATAATACAATCACGTCCCGTTGATCCATATCGAAGCCGGCCAGCAAGCGCCGGATCTCATTTTGTGCGAGCCGCGGTGCCTCGGGCTCTTGATCCGTCCCCTGTTCTTCCTCCCAGGCTTGAGAAGGAGGGGGTTGGCGGCGCAAGCCGTCGACGGCGACATTCCGTACGATGCGGTAGATCCAAATTTTAAGCTCACAGCGGCCCTCGAAACGAGGCAAGCCGCGCCAAATTTTCAAGAATGCCTCTTGCACCAAGTCGTCCAGCAGAGGTCGAGGGGTCAGGCGAAACATCGCCCGCCGGACGAGATTTCGATATTCCTCGTAAAGCTGGCGGAAGTTTTGAAGCCGTCCTTCCGTGATCCGGCGAATTTTTTCGTCGACGTCTTCCTGCATGGTTGAGCCGGTTTGCTTAAGGTGGAGGCGGCGGCATATCCGGGTGCTTTCGCCGGAATTCCTCGAATCTTTTTTTGCGTAGCTCGCTGAATTTTTTTCGCTGTTCGGGCGTCAATATCTGGCGAATCGCGAGCGCTTGGCGAAATCCCTCCCGTTTCATCTCGCTTTGGAGCTTTTGCAGCGCTTCGAATCGCTCCCAAATGACGGCCTCGGTTGCGGACCCGTCCATAGCCTGATCCAGGCTCGCTCTGGCCTCTTGGACGCTCTTCTGTCTTTCCTCGAAGTTGCTTCGGGACTGCTCCTGGACTTTCTGAATTTGAGTCTTCTGCTCTTCGCTGAGCCCGAGCTCCGCGACGAAGGGGGCTTTCGTCAAGTCGGGCGGATGGCGGGGAGGCGGCGGGAAATCCGGCGCCTGGGCGAAAGCGCCGGAGATCCCCGTCAGCAGCGGCAGGAAGGCCAGCAGGGTCTTGAGGGTTAGGGGTTTAGACATTCTTTCCTCCTTATTC
>DATEDP010000116.1 GCA_035281585.1 bacterium | reverse complement strand
CCTCATCGAGGAAGGCGAGCTCCAGAGCCGAGAAATCCTCTTTCCCAACGCTTCCCGGGAAGGCTCGGGCGGCGAGCTCAAGCCCGGCGATACCTTGAGCCTGGGCCGCTTTCCGGCCGGCACTCGGATCGGTTTCTTTCTGATCGCCGACGGCGCGGCCGATCCGCGGGAAACCTATTACACTTTGGACGCTTTGAATCCCGGTGACCAACGCCACCTGGCGATGCTGGCTCTGCCGGACCGCGAGCATGTCATCCTCGGAATGGAGGATCTGCCGGCGGCGAGCGGCGACCGGGATTTCAATGACCTGCTTTTCACGCTCACGACCGAACCGAAATCGGCCTTGAGCGAAGCCATCGAAGACTCGCAAATTCCGGTGGCTTCGAGCCCGCCGGCGCCGGTTCCGGAGGCAAGCCCTCCCCCGGCGAGCCAGGAGCCAAATCATGTCATGCTGCAAGAGTCGAAAGGCCCACCGATGATCGAGGGCAGCGGCGTCGGCTGCCAGGTCGGGGGAAACGGCCGGCTCGAAGGCGCGTCCTCACTTCTTTTGGGGGTGATACTGATTTGGCTTTTCAGGCACTTTTCGATGCATTCACGGGACATCATCGAAATTTTCAGAATGCCGAAACGCCGGCCTTTTCGATTTCGTCTCCACGAAAATCTCGCCCCGAAGTGCGTCTTGCCTTCCAAGTGGCTGAACCGGCCTATCGAGGCGGCTAGCCGTTGATCTTCCACCAACGGGTTTGGCGGCAAATTCCCCGGAAAATCCGGACTTCCTTTTCGGTGGGTCTGGCCCGGTTGAAGAATTGGCGGAGCAGCCGCATCAGGTGCTTGGGATTCTGCTTGTTGAGGAAGCCGATCTCGCCGAGCAAGGCCCCCAAGTCTTCATACATCCCCTCCAAGACTTGGAGCTTGGCGGTCTTGCGCTCGGTCGAACCCTTGTCCCGCCGCTTGGCGCCTTGGACGAGAAAAAGCTCGTAGGCCAAAACCATCACCGCCTGAGCTAGGTTGAGCGAGGGAAAAGCGTCGTGGCTCGGGATGTGAATCATCCGCTGGCAGAGCGCCACGTCGTCATTGAGCAAGCCGCTGTCCTCGGGCCCGAAGACCAAGGCCGTCTTTTGCTTGGCCGGCATTTCCCCGACTTGGGCGGCGAATTCCCGCGGCGTGGTCCAGTTGCCCCGCTCCTTGCCCTTGCGCCGCGAAGTGCCGACGACCAAGTCGAAGCCGCGGACCGCCGATTTCAAATCCGGAAAAATTTTCGATTTCTTGAGCAGGTCCTGGGCGTGGGCCGCCATCTTGCGGGCCTCCAGCTCAGCCTTGTCGGCCTTGGGCGCCACCAGGCGAAGGTCCTTCAGACCCATGTTCTTCATGGCGCGGGCGACCGAGCCGAGATTCCCGGAAAATAAAGGGCGGACCAAGACGACCGAAATTGGCATGGCCCTAACAATCGCTTTTAGCGCCGAAGGTCAACGAGGATTTCGGCGCCGCATCCATCCTAGCCCGGCCAGGGCCAAGAGTGCGCCGAATCCAAGCCAGGAAGCCGGCGACGTGTCCCGCGCAGGATTCAGCGAGCAGCCGCCGTCGCCCTCGACATCACCGTCATCGCCGTCGCCATTACCATCGCCGTCGTCGATTCCCTGGCAAATCGTTTCCGAATCGCAGTCGGAATCGTTGCAGTCGACTGCCCCGTCACCGTCATCGTCGATCCGATTGTCGCAGTCCTCGTCGCTCAGCGGCCCGCTGGGCTCATCGTGGATCGTCAACACGACGGCGCTAGTCGCCCCGAGGGCCACGCCGCCCTGGGGATCGCTGAGGCTGAGATTGACCGTCTCGTCGGCCTCGATCGCACCATCGGGGAGGATGGGAATAGCCACGATTTTGTTCGCCATGTCGCCGTCGGCAAAAGTCACCGTTTGATCGACCGCCTCATAGTCCAGCCCGGCGGTCGCGCTGCCGTCGGCGGTCGTGAATTGGACCGAAACTTCGCCGTCGCCGCCGCCGGTCCGGGTGACCGTCACCTGGAAGCTGCCGCCGTTTTCATTCACTTCATAGGTCGCAGCGCTAAATTGAACGGTCCCGGGAGTCGCCAAAAACTCATAGGCTCCGATGTCGCAGATGCCTTGGCGGGCAACTCCGCGTTGATCGGCCGGAAGGCAGGCCGCGGGATTGCCTTGGTTGATGGCCGGGCTGCCTGAGAGCAAGGCGTGAGTCGGGGTCGGACCGCCATTGGCGGCCAGCGGGCCGAGCATGGGATCGGCGCCGCCGCTGAAGCCGCAGCTATTGTCGGCGACGATGTTGTTTCCGCCGTCGACGACGAAAGCCCCCTGACAATCTCCACCGACCGGGTTGTCGGCAACGATGGTATTGGTCAGGTTCATGTCGTCACCGGACGAGACGTTGAAGGTGGCGAGGCCGCCGCCGTTGGCGGCGGAGTTATCCGCAATCGTCACGTTGGTCAGAAAAATTCCCTGGTGGAAATTTGCCCCGGTGAGACCGCCGCCGAATCCATCGGTCCCCACCACTTGGTTCCCGCTGATCGTCACGTTGAGCAGCTCGGCGCTGGCGTTGTCATTGGTCACGAATATGCCGCCGCCGGCGCCGTTATTGTTGGTGACGAGGTTGCCGGTCACCGCTGAATCGCTGAGCAGAAGGCTTCCGGAATTGACAATGCCGCGTCTTGAATGAGCAGCCGTTCGGCGGTCAAGTCGGAGCCGGCAACGTTGAAGATGGCGCCACCGCTTTGAGCTTCGTTATTCTCGAAGACCGAGTCACGGATAATCATCGTGCCTTGATTGACAAGGGCGCCGCCGCTGGCGTCGACGGCTTGATTTTGGCTGAAGCGCATGTCCTCCAGGGTGAGGATGCCGTCGTTTCGAAGCCCGCCGCCCTCATCGTCGATCAGGCCGTCGGTGATCGAAAGATCCCGAATCACGACGGTCGCGCCGATGTCGACGAAAATGACCTGGCCCAGGTCGTTGCCCGAGATCGCCAGAACCGAGCTGCCGGGCCCATTGATGACGAGATTCTGGGAGATGTCGAGAGTTC
>DATEDP010000115.1 GCA_035281585.1 bacterium | reverse complement strand
CACCCCCACCGTCCTCGCTTCGCTGCGGGCGGCGGGGGGCCCCCGCCCGGCCACCCGTTCGAGGCCGCGGCGCCGATTCGGGTTCATTTAGATCAAGCTAGAAAGGCACGCCTTCAGTGGGGAGGGGGGAGAGTGCCGCCCTTTTCGAGGGTGCTGAGGATTTCGTCCACCGCCTGGGTTTCGGCGTCGACCTCCAGCCCCACGGCTCGGGCTCCGTCGAGGAGGGCGATTAGCACCATAATCATGTCCAGGGCGTCGCGGCCGCGGTCGGGCTCGGCCGCCAGGTGGCGGAGCTGGTTCATGAGCTGGTGGTAGTCCTGCAGGCAGTAGACTTGGTTGGGCAGGGACAGGGGGCCGGTGTTCGTGAAATCGGGCGGAAAGGCGAAGCCCTGGGCCGAAAGCACCAATTGTCGGCCGGAATGGAGCAGAACGATGACGTAGCTCTCGGCCGGGTTCACGCTGTTGGCCCGCTCCTCGATGGCCTCGATCTCGCTTCCCTTGATCCGCCGGGTCTTGCCCGAAAAAAGCTCGAGGATCAGCAGGTCTTCGCCCTCCTCGCGGAAGGAGAAAACGCCGGGTTTGAGCTTCAGCCAGCGCCGTAAAATTTCGTCATGGGGATGTCGCATTTTCGGTAGCCTTTTGCCGAGGAGTTTTACTAGCGTCTCGGCATCTTCGTAGCAAGGGCTTGTAGGGGCGACCCTTGCGGTCGCCCCGGGCGGCCCTTGGCCGTAGATGGGGCCACCGCAAGGGTCGCCCCTACCGGAATACGTTATGAGTCGTGGGGTCAAATTCCTGGGGTGGGGAATCGCTCTCTTGGCAATTTTCGCCGGGACCGGCTTGGCTCGCTCCGAGCCCCCGCCCCGGCTCGGAGAAGCCGAGGTCATCCAATGGGTGCTCCAGCGCAACCTCGGCATCCAAGCCGCCAGCTACGATGCGCCCATCGCCGGCACCGAAGTCACCAAGGTCGAGGGAGCCTTCGACACCAACGTCAAGGGCGAGGCCTATTTCCAGCTCGACCGCTCCGACAAAACCAGCATCGTTTTCGGCACCGACAATCGGACCATCTGGTACGATGCCCGGGCCGAGAAGCGTTTTCCGGTTGGCATCCAGGGCGCGCTGTCCTTGACCAACCGGCGCGATACCACCAATTCGGCTTTCGCCACCGATCCGGCCTTCTTCGAGACCATCTTGCGGGCCGAGGTCCAGGGCAACTTGCTCCGCAACCGCTTCGGCAAATCCGACAAGGCCCAGATCGCCTTGGCCAAGGCCAATGAGCGGGTCGTCGCCGAGCAGGCCCTGAGCTTCGCCGAGCAGCGGGTCGCCGAAGCCCTCACCCAATATTGGAACTGGGTCGCCGCTGGCAATTACTACCAGGTCGCCAAGCGTTTCGCCAAATCGGCACAGGACTTCGTCCGCAACACCACCGACAAGAAGACCTTGGGCTTGGCCGAGGAGACCGATACCCTGGGTTCCCGGGCCCAGTACGTCGAGCGCCAAGCCGAAGCCGACCGGGCCCGCAACCTCCAAGTCGACGCCGAGAAACGGCTGCGCTACATGCTCGACGCCGCCGGCGAGGAGGCTTGGACCGCCAAGGACCCGCTCCGCGCCCCGACTCGAACCTTGGTCCGCGAGGATCTCTTGGCCCAGGCCCTGGCCTCCCGCCCCGAGTACCTGGCCCTGAAGCGCGAAGCCGAGGCCCGCGACATCCAGATCGCCCTGGCCAAGGACCAGAAATGGCCGGCCCTCGATCTCTACACCTCCTTGGAGGTGAACGCGGTCGATCCGGGCTACGGCCAAGTCTTGGGCGAGACTTTCTCCTTCCAAAATCCGAATTGGGTGATCGGCGCCCGCTTCAACATCGCGATCGAGAATCGAATCGCCAAGGGCGAGCTCGAGCGCGGTAAGCTGGAGAAGGCCCGGGTCCTGATCTTGATGAAGGAGATGGAGAACCTCATCGCCCTCCAAATCGACGAGCAGATCCGCCAAGTGAAGCTGCAGCAGAAAGAGGTGGCCAACTACACCGAAGCCTCCCGGCTGCAGAATGCCAAGGTCCAGGCCGAGCTGGAGAAGTTCAACCTCGGCCGCTCCGACAGCGACACCATCGTGCGCTTCAACGACGACGCCATCTCGGCCGAAAGGCGACGGCTCGAGGCCGAGCTGCGCTATCGCCTGGCTTGGGTCGAGCTGCGCAAGGCCACCGGCGCCCTCCTGCCGCCGGAACTGCGGAACGGGGGCCGGCCGTGAAATTGTCCGCCTGGTCGGTCCGCAACAGCCTGCTGGTCAACATGCTGACGATCTTCGTGATCTTCGCCGGCCTCCTGGCCGTCTTCGCCAATCGCCGCGAGGCTTTCCCCAATTTCTCCTTCGACATCGTTCAGATCTCGACCCGCTATCCCGGCGCCACCGCCTCCCAGATCGAGAAGCTGATCACCATCCCGGTCGAGAAGGAGCTCAAGGAGGTCGACGACGTCAAGGACTTGGTCAGCGCTTCGACCGAAGGCTATTCCTACATCTTCGTCGTCATCGAGCCCGACGCCAAGAACAAGGACAAGGTGGTCAACGACATTCAGCGGGCGGTCGATCGGGCCGAGGACTTGCCGGCCGACCTGAAAGACAAGCCGGTGGTGGAGGAGATCTCGACCAAGAACACTCCGATGCTCGAGGTCGCGCTCTTCGGCGACCTTTCGCCGGAAGAGCTCCGGCAGCTGGCCCGGCGGCTCGAAACCCGGCTGCTCGAGGATCCCAACGTCGCCAAGGTCATCCGCCGCGGCTACCGCGAGCCCGAGTTCGCGGTCGAGGTCAACCCGGCCGAAATGGCCCGTTACCACCTTTCGCTGGCCGACGTCATCGCGGCTCTCCAGGCCACCAACATCAATTTTCCGGGCGGCGACATCCGTCAGGGCGGCCAAGAATTCCTGTTGCGGGTCAGCGGCGAGTTCTTCACCCCTGAGGAGATCGAGAACGTCGTCGTGCGGAGCAACTTCGCGGGCTATCACGTCCGGGTCCGGGACATCGGCCGGGTCGTTCCGGCCCTCGAGAAGCTGACCATCACCAACCGGACCAATGGCCGCGAAGCCATCAACCTCCTCATCCTCAAGAAGGAGCGGGCCGACATCATCCACCTGGTCGAGGACGTGAAGCAAATCCTCGCCGACTTCAAGGCCACCGCTCCGCCGGCGCTGGGCATCACCATCGTCAATGACATCTCGCGCTACGTCGAGATGCGGCTCGACGTCCTGGTCAACAACGCCCTGATCGGCCTGGTCCTATTATTTATCCCGCTGGTCTTCTTCCTCTCGCCCCGGACCGCGATCAGCGCCGCGATCGGCATCCCGACGGCGGTCATGGCGGCCTTCGCCCTGATGCATTTCTTCGGCATCACCATCAACCTGATGAGCCTCTTCGGCCTGATCATGGTGGCGGGCATGCTGGTCGACGAGGATATCGTCATCGCCGAGAACATCCACCGGCTGATGGAAGAGGGGGTTCCGCCCAAGCGGGCGGCGATCGATGGCACCACCCAAGTCGCCAAGTCGGTCATCGCCACCGTCCTGACCACCGTCACTTGCTTTGCCCCGCTCTTGGCGATGACCGGAATCTTCGGAAAGTTCGTCAAGCAGATCCCGCAGGTGGTCATCCTCACTCTGGCGGCTTCCTTGCTCCAGGCCCTCTTGGTCCTGCCTTCCCACATCTACGATCTGAACAAGATGTCGGAGGAGAGGGCCCGGGTTGCTTTCGAGCGCGCCTCGAAGTCGCTGGGCAACCGGTTGATGGCCGTCCTGCTGAAGGTCTATGAGGCGGTGCTCCGGGTCCTGGTCCGCCATCGCTACATCGCGGCCGGCCTTTTCTTGATCCTGATGGTCGGGACCTTCATTTTCGGGGCGCTGAAGGTGCCCTTCATCCTTTTCCCGAGCGAGGGAATCGAGCAAGTCTTCGTCCGGGTCGAGACCGAGCTGGGGACGCCGGTCGAGATCACCACCGAGCGGATGGGCGAGATCGAGCGGATCCTGCGGGAAAAGCTGCCCAAGGAGGAGCTCGAGCATATCGTCATCCAAGGCGGCATCACCCAGAACGATCCGACCGATCCCTTCACCGAGCGCTCTTCCCATATCGGCCAGGTCTGGGTCTTTCTCACGCCCGAGCCGCAGCGCGAGCGCACCGCCGCTCAGATCATCGAGGCGCTGCGGCCGGAGATCGAGAAGGTCCGGGGTTTCACCAAGCTCAGCTTCGAGGAAATCCAGAACGGCCCACCGGTGGGCAAGCCGGTGTCGATCCATATTCGCGGCGACGACTTCGAAGTTTTGAACAAAATCGCCGAGGAGTATCTCGCCTTCCTCAAGACGATTCCGGGAGTGAAGGACATCAAAAGCGATTACCAGCCCGGGAAGAAGGAGCTCCGGGCGGTGATCGACGAGGTTCGAATGAGGCAGGCCGGCCTGAGCTATCAGGATGTCGCGGCCGCGGTCCGCTCCTCCTTCGAGGGCGGGATTGCCACGACCATCAAGGAAGGCGACGAGGAGATCGACGTCCTGGTCCGCTTTCCCGAGGACCTCCGGAAGCGGAAGGAGTCGCTGGGAGACGTCTTGGTGCCCAACCGCGAGGGCCGGCTGATTCCCTTGCCCCAGATCGCCTCCTTCAAAGAAGAGGCGGCCCTCAGCGTGATCAAGCATGACGACCGCAAGCGGGTGGTGACGGTCAGCGCCAATATCGACCAGAAGGTGACCACCTCGGTCAAGGTCAACGGCCAGGCCGAGGAGCATTTCCGGGAACGCTTGAAAAAGGAGCCCGGTGTCAGCGTGAAATACGGCGGCGAGGAGGAGGACACCGAGGAAGCGATGAACGCGCTCTATCGGGCCATGATCCTGGCCATATTTCTGACTTTCATCATCATTGCCGCCACCTTCCGTTCGCTTTGGGAGCCCTTCGTCGTGATGACGACGATTCCGATGGGCTTGATGGGAGTCATTTACGGTTTCTACCTCTTTCAGAAGCCTTTGAGTTTCCTCGGCCTATTGGGGGTGATCGCCTTTGCCGGCGTCATCGTCGACTCGGCCCTGCTGATCGTCGAGTTCATCAATCTGGAGAAAGCCAAGGGCACCCACTTCAAGGAGGCGATCATCCGGGGCTCCCGGGCCCGCTTGCGGCCGGTCTTGCTCACCACCGCCACCACCGTGCTGGGCATCGTCCCCTCGGCCTTCGGCATCGGCGGAACCGACCCCTTCATCCAGCCGATGGCCTTTGCCATGAACTGGGGATTGAGCATCGGGACCGCCCTTTCGGTGTTGATGATCCCGGTTTTCCTCGCCATCCTGTACGACGTCGTGGGTCGTTTGAAGAAGGCCGAAGACGCGCGCGAAGAGATTGCCTGAAGTCGGTCGATGCTCGACAGCCCCGGTTTTCCGGGCGCTTGGAAGGGTCGAAGCTCATTTTTCGCGATTTTTCGGCAAAAAATGGGGGTTTTTTGAAATAAATCCTTCGACAAGCCCGCCAATCCTTGTTATTGAGCGTTCCAACCGTTACGGTTCCGCTTTTAGAAAGGAGCAAACCCCCATGGGAAAAGCACTGACTAAGTCTCAAATCGCCGATCATCTCGCCAAGAAATGCGACCTGAAGAAGAAGGATGCCGTCAATCTGCTCGAGGAGCTTTCGGCCCTGGCTTACAAAGAAGCCAAGAACACCTTCACTCTTCCGGGCATCGGCAAGCTCGTCCTGGTCAACCGCAAGGCGCGGATGGGCCGCAATCCCCAGACCGGCCAGGAGATCAAGATTCCGGCCAAGCGCGTCGTGAAGTTCCGCGTCGCCAAGGCCGCCAAGGACTCGATCCTCGGCGCTCCCAAGAAGCGGTAGTCTTTTTTATAGAGATTGAAAGCCCTGTTTCCGAAAGGAAGCAGGGCTTTTTTATTATCCCTCCCCCCCTTGCGGGGGAGGGTGGTTCGGCGAAGCCGAACCGAGAGAGGGGGTGCGGCATAAGTAGTAGCGTTAGCTTAACGCCGCCCCCCTCTCCCCTGTCCCCTCCCCCGCAAGGGGGGAGGGGGACTCTTGGCGTGTGTCTTGCTGATACACGCAGGTATGAAAAAACTGCGCACCTATGCAAGAGATCTAAGAAAGAATCTAACTCCCGCCGAGAGAAAGCTCTGGCGCTATCTGCGCGCATCCCGCTTCGAAAAAGCAAAATTCCGACGCCAAGAGCCGATTGGGCCGTTCATCGTCGACTTCGTTTGTTATGAGCAGCGACTGATTATCGAATGTGACGG
Source organism: bacterium (assembly GCA_035281585.1). NCBI lineage: Bacteria > bacterium. Next base: position 12,377 of record DATEDP010000115.1, on the reverse strand, counting down.
CGGCCATCATGATCTTCAGACGCTCGAAGACGGTGCCAGAGATCATTGGTTAGAAGAGCAGGGATTCAAAGTCCTTCGGTTTTGGAACAATGAGATTTTTAACAATTTTGAAGGGGTTATGAAGCGGGTTTGGGATGTAGTGCAACCCTCCCCCGCGAGGGGGAGGGCTAGTTAAGCAATCTCGGAGATTCCTTCGGCGGCGCGATCGGGCGGCGCGGGGTCTCTTGCTGGATTTGGCGCTGGGGCGGCGGAGTGGAGGAACGGTTCGGCGGCGGGATGCCGTTTCGCATGTCCAGCGAGTCGATGAATTTCTTCAGGTGGGGGATCTGCTCCGGCGGCAGGATCGTGCCGTTTTGCAGGTGCCAGAAGGCCACCGCGGCTTCTTTGAGGATCTCTTTCTTCTCCTGCGGCGGCAGGGCCAGGTACTTGTCGACCGCGGCGTCGCTCAATTGGAGGAAACGGGCCCGGTCTTGGTCGTTCATCCCCATGGTGAACTGGCTGGCCAATTTGGGGCGGATCGCTCCTTCGTAGGTCCAGACCACCACCCGGTCGATATGGCCGATGTAACGGTCATCTTTGAAGCCGAAGAAATAGACGAAGGCCAGGAAACCGCCGAGCAGGAGCAGGAGGATGAGGCAGCCGCTAAAGCAGCCGCAACCGCAGCCACAGCCGCCTTTTTTCTGGGCCGGTTGCTGATACTGGTAGGTCCCCGGCCCGGTGTTCGGCGGCGGGGGAGCTTGATGTCCGAGATGTTGGGTTTCGCTCGAGCTCCCGGTGACGATGGGGGTCATTTCGGAACTTTCTCCCAGTCCTTGAGAAACTTATCCAAGCCGATGTCGGTGAGGGGGTGTTGGGCCAGCTGCCGGATCACCGACATCGGCACGGTGGCCACGTCGGCGCCGATCAAGGCCGCTTCGAGAAAATGGATCGGATTGCGGATCGAAGCCGCCAAAATCTGAGTGTCGATGTCGTAGTTGTCGTAGATGGTCCGGATTTGTCGGATAAGATCCATTCCGATTTGGGAGATGTCGTCGAGCCGGCCGATGAAGGGGCTCACGTAGGTCGCGCCGACCTTGCCGACCAGCAGGGCCTGGTTGGCGTTGAAGACCAGGGTCAGGTTGGTCTTGATGCCCTCGGCGGTCAGGATCTTGAGGGCTTTGAGGCCCTCGATCGTCATCGGCAGCTTGATCACGATGTTGGAGTGGATCTTGGCGTATTCCCGGGCTTCCTTGAGCATGCCCTCGTGCTCGACGCTGACCACCTCGGCGCTGACCGGGCCGTTGACGATCTTGACGATCTCCTCCAGCACCTCGCGGAATTTGCGGCCGCTCTTGGCGACCAAAGAAGGGTTGGTGGTCACGCCGTCGAGGATGCCGATGTCGTTGGCCTCGCGGATTTCTTTCACGTCGGCCGTGTCGATGAAAATTTTCATGAGGCTTTTTTCCCGTCGTTAAAATCCTCATGGCATCGGTCGTTGCAAAAGTAAAGGTCCTTCTTCCGGTAGGCCAGCCGCGTCGGATTGTAGGTTCCGCAGGTCGGACAGCGCTTCATCTCATCGATCACGCCGGAGCCGGCCGGGCCGGTCGACGGCTTGGGCCGAGGCCGGGGTGACGAGGCTCCCGAAGCCAGGCTCGCCACGACGCGGCGCACCAATCGGAGCAAAAAATAAATGACCAGGGCCAAGAGGAAGAGACGGAACATCGGGTCAGAGCCTATCCCGCAACGGGGTTTTAAGAACGCCGTCGGAGGATTGACTGAGGAAAAATTTATAGAGCGGAACGACCTTCTTGTTGTCGCCGAGCTTCTTGAGCAGGGCTTTGATCGGGACGCCCTTGATGGGGTGGACGAATTCGGGCGCGACCTCGGCCAGCGGTTCGAGCACGAAGCGCCGCAGATGCAGGGCCGGATGGGGGAGGATGAGCGACTTGCTGCGCAGGATCTCGTCGTCGAAGAAAAGCAGGTCGAGGTCGATGGTCCGCGGCGCCCATTTGTCCCCGCGCACCCGCCCGAGCACTCCTTCGATCTGCTGCATCAGGTGAAAGAGCCGGATGGCGTTGAGCGAGGTCCTCAGCTTGAGGACGCAGTTGAGGTACCAGCCCTGCTTTTCGCCGCGCAAGGTCAGCGGCTCGGTTTCATAAAAGTGGGAAAGCCGGAGGACCCGGACCAGCGGGTGGTCTTCGAGCAGGCGGATGGCTTCGCTGACGTTCTTCAGTCGGTCGCCCAAGTTACTGCCGATGGCGATGTAGGCGGTGTGTTGCATTCTTGTCTGAACAAACCCTCTACATCGACATTAAGGTGGGCAAAAAGGGAAGTCAATGCGGGAGCCTCTGAAATCACGGGCATGCAAATTTGAGCCCATGCCGCCGCCATCCTGGCACCGAAAATTCGCTTGATCCGAGGGGCGCCTCCATCTTAGCGCCAACATATCGCAGGGACCGGCTTTGCCGGTCTGCGCAGCCAATTTGCAGAATTTGCGGAGTGAGACAGATGGCCCGCATCAATGATAACTATCTGAAGCTGAAGGCCGGGTACTTGTTTCCGGAGATCGCCCGCCGCGTCAAAGCCTTCCAGGAAGCCAATCCCAAGGCCGATATCATCCGCCTTGGCATCGGCGACGTCGTCTTGCCGCTGGTTCCGGCGGTGGTGGAAGCCATGGAGCAGGCGGTGCGCGAGATGGGGCAGGCCGAAGGTTTTCGAGGCTACGGCCCCGAGCAGGGCTATTCCTTCTTGATCGAGGCCATCCTGAAGCACGACTTCGAGCCGCGCGGGGTGAAGCTCAAGGCCGGCGAGATTTTCGTCTCCGACGGCTCCAAATGCGACACCGGGAATATCCAGGAAATTTTCGCCATCCAGAACCGCATCGCGGTGGTCGATCCGGTTTATCCGGTTTACGTCGACACCAACGTGATGGCCGGCCGCAGCGGCGAATTCCAGCACGACGGGAAATATCAGGGCCTGACCTATCTTCCGGCCACCGCCGAGAACGGCTTCGACGCGCCGCTGCCCGGCGAGCGGGTGGACTTGGTTTATCTCTGCTCGCCGAACAACCCCACCGGCGCGGTTTTGAATCGCGGCCAATTGAAGCGATGGGTCGACTTCGCCCGCAAGACCGGCGCGATCCTCCTCTTCGATGCCGCCTATGAGGCCTTCATCACCGACCCGGCCATCCCTCATTCGATCTACGAGATCGAAGGCGCCGAGGAAGTCGCGATCGAGTTCCGCAGCTTTTCCAAGACCGCCGGTTTCACCGGCACCCGCTGCGCCTACACCGTGGTGCCGGAAAAGCTCCGGGCCAGCGACGAGTCGGGCCGGGAGGTGGCGGTCAACCCGCTGTGGAACCGCCGCCACACCACCAAGTTCAACGGCGTTTCCTATCCCATTCAGCGCGGGGCCGAAGCCTGCTATTCGGCCGAGGGCCGGGCTCAGATCCGCGAGCAGATCGATTATTACCTAGCCAACGCCAAGCTGATCCGCGAGGGATTGACCAAGCTGGGCATCGAGGTCTACGGCGGCGTCAACGCGCCCTATATTTGGCTCAAGACGCCCGGCGGCCTCGACTCCTGGGAATTTTTCGACAAGCTGCTCGGCGAGGCCCAGGTCGTCGGCACGCCCGGTGCCGGTTTCGGGCCCTCGGGTGAAGGATATTTTCGACTCAGCGCCTTCGGCTTTCGCGAGAAGATCGCCGCGGCCTTGGAGCGCATGCAAACTCGACTGAAGATCTAGCCCCCCCATGAAGGAGGAAACCATGAAACTGAAACGATTCGCACTCTATACCGCCGTCTTGGCTTGCCTGCCCAGTGCGGCTTTGGCCAAAAAGGCGGCTCCCGCCAACACCAATGAGCTGCTGAACGTGACCGCGCTCAATAACGATTACGTCGTCCTGCGCCACGGCGAGAGCGTCCCCAGCTCCGAAGGGCGGGTGTGCGCCACCCTGAAGACCGGCATGGACCCGGCCAACCGACTCACCGAGAAGGGCCGGGAAGAAGTGGTCGTCAGCACCAAGGAGTGGATCGAGAAGAATAAAAACAAGCTCAGCGTCGTGATCCAGCGCGATGAGCTGGTCATCGTGACCTCGCCCTATAGCCGAACCAAGGAAACCGCCGAAATCTTTGCCGACACCATGACCGAGACCTTCAAGGCCAAGCTGCCCAAGAAGTACCGCAAGACCGGCCTCCGCCAGTTGATCGTCGTCGAGGATGACATCCGGGAGCGCGAGTTCGGCAAGTTCGAGGGTCAGACCGGCAGCAAGGAGATCTACGCCAAGGTTTGGGCCGAGGACGACAAGAACCCCAGCCACAGCAAGTGGGGCGTCGAGCCGGCCACGGCCGTCCAACAAAGGTCCAGCGCCGTGATCAAGAAGTACGAGGAAACCTCCAGCGGCAAGCTCTACGTCCTGGTGGCTCACGGCGACACCTTGAAGATCCTCCAGACCGCCTTCCAAAAGCAGAGCGCCGCGGAGCATCAAAACAAGGATTCGGTGGTGCCGATCAAGACCGCCGAGTTCCGCTACATGAAGCTGGCCGCGGCGCCGGCCCAGGCCCAAAAGTAATTCACCCCCTCCTTTGTAAGGAGGGGGTAGGGGGAGGTAGAGAGATAGTGCCATGCAATACTTTTGCGTGTCGCGGGATCTCTACCCCTCCCCTTACAAAGGGGAGGGAGTCCCATGCGTCGACGCCGACTTAAAATCCACGGCCTCCGCCAGCAGCTCTACACTTGGGGTTCGCCCAAGCTGCCGCCGCTCTTTTTCCTCCACGGTTGGCTCGATACCGGCGCCGGTTTCGAGTTCGTCGCCCGGTTCTTGGCCAAGAAATTCCATTGCATCGCGCCCGACATGCGGGGTTACGGCCAGAGCGAGCACGCCAAAAGCCAGCTCGGTTATTTCTTTTTTGAATACGTCGCCGATCTCCACGAGCTGTTCGCCAAGCTTTCGCCGAAGCGGCCGGTCCGGGTGCTCGGCCATTCGCTGGGCGGGATGGTCGCCTCGATCTATGCCGGCACTTTTCCGGAACGGGTTTCGGAGCTGATCAACGTCGAGGGCTACTTGAGCCCCGGCCGCAAGGCCGAGATCGCCCCCGATCGGGCCCGGGCCTGGATCGAAGGCTTCGGCCGGCAGCGCTTTCGCACTTTCAAGAGCCTGGAAGGCCTTGCCGCCCGGCTCCAAACCTCCAATCCCCGGCTCCCGGCCGACCGGGCCTTGTTCTTGGCCAAGCACCTCGCCAAGCGGGTTCGCGGCGCTTGGACGATGGCGGCCGACCCTAACCATAAGCTGCTCGATCCCTATTGGCTGCCGCGGGAGGCTCACTTCGCGGTTTGGGCCCGGATTCAAGCCCGCTGCCTGCTGGTCTCGGCCGCGAAGACCGAGATGGCCCTCCGTTTCGGCGAGGCCGATTTCGCGGCCGAGAAGGCCTTGCTCGAGAGCCGGTTCCCCGCCGGCACCGCCAAGGCCGAGATTCCGGACTGCGGCCACATGGCCCACCACGAAAAGCCGGAGATTTTGGCGCGATTGGCATTGGATTTTCTGGAGGCTAGGTCATCCTGAGCGAAGCGAAGGATGACACCCGCCAAAGCCTCTTGACCGCGGCCGCCCAATCGGCGAGAAGGGCCTCGGCTCGGAATTCCGGAGAAATCCATGGACGTCCAAGCCCCGCCCCCCCGTTTCGTCGCCAATCCCGAATCTGAAAAACTTTTCGGCAAAGCCGCCTATGCCGAGCTGGAATCGCTCTCCCGAGAACGCGATGCCGAGCTCCAACGCGAGGGTCTTTTTTCCCTGGCTTCGCGGCTGGAAGGCGCGGGCCGGGAAGAAGCCGCCCACCGACTCTACGCCCTGCTGCCGGATCACCCCAAGGCCGAGGCCCGGAAGGCGGCGCTGGAAGGCCGGGGCAATTTCGGCGCGGCTTTTGAAACCCAGCTGCGGCGCTTGAGCCGGGAGATCTTTCAGCCCCAAGCCATCCTGCCGATGGCTGCCGGCTCGGCGGTTTACGGCCTGGCCCGCGGCGCCTTGCTGGGCCGCCTGTTGGCCAACCCGCGAGCGGCGCTTTGGACCCGCGGCCTCGGCGCCCGCGGCGCCGCCGCCGGTGGCGCTTTCCTCGCCGAGGTTCCGGCTTTCACGATTTCCTCCCGGGCCCTTCATCGCCTCGCCGGGAGCGAAGCCGGCTCGAGCTGGGGCGGCGATTTAGGGCGCAGCGCCCTGACCCTGGGCTTGTTCAAATCCTTCGGCGCCGCCGGTCAATGGGCGGCTCGCGGCGGGAATTTGCCGCCGGCCCTGGCGGGCCAGGCCGCGATCTTCACCGGTTTGCTGGCGGCGCATCGGCTGGAAGAAAAAATCGGGCTCCGGCCCGAAGTCGGTTCGGGAGCCGTCTGGGGCGAAGTCTTGGGATCGATGCTCAGCTTGAATCTCGGCTCTCGCCTGGGCCAATCCTTGCTGGGCTCGCGCTACGCCCGCTTCCGCCGGGAGCTCGACCTGCGGGCCGCGACGTCGCGGCCCCTTTTCGGAAACGGCCCCGAAAGTTTTTCGCCGGCCCTTGGCCTGGCCGGGGCCGGCCGGATTTCACCGCCTTCGATGGAGAGCGCCAAGCTTGAATCGACGATCGCCCAAAGCCGCGGCGGTTCGGCGAGCTCGCCGGATAGGAAGGCGCCACCCGACCTCCGCCGGCTTCAGAAGCTGATCAATCATGAGCTCTTGACCGAGGCTTGGGAGGCTTTCCCCCAGTTCAAGGAGCTCAAGTCCCAATTCACGCCCCGTGAATTCCGGATCATCGCCGCCAAGCTGGGACCGCTCTTCGAAGATACGGCCATGATGCGCCGGGCCTATGCCTTCATTTTCTTGGATCGCCTCGTCCCGGGCCTGAGTCATTTTCAGAGGATGAAGCAGCTGGCCCGAATCGATCGAGGCTTCCAGGATGAGGGGACTTGGGTCCGCGAGTTGGCCATCCAAGCTTTCGACCACAATGCGGCCTTTTGGCCGCGCTCCGAGCTGGCCCGGCGGATTCCCGACCTCGACCGTTTGTCGCGCGATCCCGAAGAAAGGGTTCGGCAAGCCGCCTTCCGCGGCTTGGTCCGCATGACCGAGTTTTTGGAACCGGCTCAGCGAGTGGATCACTTGAAAGGCTTGGCCCTCCGCTTCGCCCGGAGCGGCGACGTCGACCATTTTAAGGCCTTGCCCACTGCCCGCGCGCTGCGCAGCCTCCAGCCGCCGGAACGCTTGCAAGTCGTCAAGCTGCTGGAGCGGGCCCTGCCGCGTCATGAGGCGAATTCCAATTTCATCCCCTTCTTCGGCGACATGATCTTCCGCTTGGAACCCTCGGCCCAGGCCGGCCGCCTGCGGGCCCTCGAGCGCCTGTACCGGCATTCCGACCCTTTAATTCAGGTCGATGCGATGACCGCCGTCGACAACAACATGGACAAACTTCCGCGGAAGAGCTGGCCGGGGCGAATTTGGCATTTTGAAAGCATGCTCGGAAGTCCCGAAGCGCGGATCCGGGAGCGGGCGGTCACGATTCTGGGCGGCTTGCTCAGCTCCGAGCCCGGCTTTTTGGACGCCCGGCGTATCGGCAACCTGAGGTTGAGGCTGCTCGATTCCGAGCCCCAAGTTCGTCGAGCGGCCTTGACCGCCCATGAGCGGATCGCGTCCGCCCTCGACGCCGAGGGGCGCCGGGAGATCCTCCAGTTCTTGGTGCAGCATTGGACCGCCAGCCGAGGCCGGAATCGCGAGCCGATCGCCGAGTCCTTGCGGGAGATCTACCTTGGCATGAAGGCGCGGGAGCGAAAGGAATGGATGGGCGGCCTGATGGAAGACCGGCAGCACCGGCCTTTGCCGCCGGGTTTGGCCGCGGCCTTCGCCGAACCGTAGGGGCGGTCCTTGTGGCCGCCCAATCTGCCCAAGAAAGCCCGTGCTGCGGGCGGGGGCAAGCCCCGCCCTACTAGTAAACCGGATTGACCAAGGTGCCGATGCCCTCGATCTCGACCTCGACCTTGTCGCCCTGCTTGAGCGGGCCGGTGCCGGCGGGGGTTCCGGTGCTGATCACGTCGCCCGGCTCCAGGGTCATGACTTGGGAGACGAAGCTGACCAGCTTGGACACCGAGAAGCGCAACTCGGAAGTGCGGACGCTCTGCTTGACCTCGCCGTTCACCCGGGTTTCGAGCTTGAGGTTGGAGGGATCGATTTCGGTTTCGATCCAGGGCCCCATGCAGGCGAAGGTGTCGAAGGACTTGGCCCGGGTGAATTGAACGTCCTTGAGCTGCAGATCGCGGGCGGTCACGTCGTTGAAGCAGGTATAGCCCAAGATCGCCTCTTTCACTTCGGTTTCGCTCAGGTGCTTGCAGCGCTTACCGATGACGACGGCGAGCTCGCCTTCGAATTCGACTTGCTGGGAGCTGGCCGGCAGGTGGATCGGCTCCTCGGGGCCGTTCAAGGCGCTGGGCGGCTTGAGCAGGAGCAGCGGCTCCTCCGGCAGCTTGGCGTGGAGCTCGGCGGCGTGGCCCTTATAATTGAAGCCGATCCCGATGATCTTGGTCGGAAGGATCGGGGCCAGCAGCGAGACCTCTTCGAGCTTGAGCGTCCTTTCGACGTGAAGCGGCTCGGTCGGAGGACCGACCAAGACCTGAATGTCGCTGCCTTGCAGCATCCCGAAGGCGATTTCCTCGCCGTACTGAAAGCGGATCAGTTTCATGACAACCCCAATACGTCGGCCATGGTGTAGATTCCCGGGGCCTTGCCTTGGAGCCACTTGGCGGCCAAGACCGCACCCCTGGCGAAATTGTCGCGGCTGGTGGCCCGGTGAGTCAACTCCAACCGCTCGCCCGAGCCCGCGAAATAAACCGTGTGGTCGCCGACGATGTCGCCGCCGCGCAGGGTCTGAATGCCGATCTCCTTGGGTTTGCGCTCGCCGATCTGGCCATGGCGCTCGTAGCGGGCGACGTCCTTCAAATTTCGCCCGACGCCGGCGGCGATCTCCTCGGCCAGGGTGAGGGCGGTGCCGCTGGGGGCGTCTTTCTTGTGGCGGTGGTGGGCCTCGACGATTTCAATGTCGTAGTCCTCGCCCAGCCGCCGGGCCGCCTCGGCCGCGATCTTGAAAAGGACGTTCATCCCGATGCTCATGTTGGAGGAGAAGACCGCGGGCATGGTTTTGAGATAGGCCGTGAGCTTTTGCTTCTCTTCCTCGCTGAAGCCGGTGGTGCCGACGACCAGGGCCTTGCGGGCCTTGGCCGCGATCTCGGCGTGATGGATCGTGGCCTTGGGCGAGGTGAAATCGATGACGACGTCGCCGTGGGCGATGTTCTTGCTCAGGTCGTCGACGACTTGGTGGCCTTCGGGCAGGGTGGTGCCGATGGCGAAGGAGCCCGGCGCCTCGGTGGCCCCGGCCAGGCTGAGGCCCGGGGTTTCTCGAACGATGTCGGCGATGCGGCTGCCCATTCGGCCGCCGATGCCGGTGACGATGATGCGGGTCATGCAAGCCCCTTACAGTATCGCGAAGGAATCCAGGATTTTTTGGAAATCCCGCCGCATGCGGGAATAGCTTTCCTTATCGGAAGTGCAAGTTATCACGAAACTCTTGCCCTTGGCGATAAAGAAGCGCTGTTGAAAAACTTTGCGGCTGTCCGGGTCATGGATCAGCAATTCGAAGCCGGGAACGGCGCCGGCTTGGAGCTTTTTGCGCTCCAGGACTTCGACATTGGGCGGCAGGGACTCGAGGTTCTGGCGGAGGGCTTGCTCGGCCTTGATTTTGGGGTCCTCCAGCTCGGTGACCCGGACGGTGACGTTGGGGACGAACTGATCCAGGGCCGATTCGAAGCGGATCATGGCCCGAACCGGGCCAGGGTCGACGCCGCGCGGCTCCAAGTGCCAGTGGCCGCTGGGGGTCGAGATGCGGAAGCCGGCCGCGGAGTCGCTGAAGCTCTGCTCCAGGACCTGGGCCTGGAGCGTCGGCGCCGCGAAAAGCAGGATTGAGATCCATCGGAGGGCGAATTTCATATCAGGCGATAGGATTGAAGCACGCTCTTCAGCTCGGCCAGGCTCTCGGCGCTCAAGCCGGTCAGCGGCAGGCGGACTTCAGGATCGATTTTTTTCATCAAGCCGAGGGCGGCCTTGACCGGGCTTGGATTGGTTTCGATGAAAAGGATCCGGTTGATCGCCGCCAAGTCGTAATGGATTTTTTTAGCCTTGGGCCAATCGCCGGCGGCCGCGGCCTGGAACATCTCGGCGCAGGCCTTGGGCAGGACGTTGGCGGTCACCGAGATCGCGCCCTTGGCGCCGAGCGCGACCATCGGAAAGGTGAGCGCGTCCTCGCCCGAAAGCACTTCGAAATCGGGCGGGCATCGCTCGATCAGCTCCGAAACCTGCCCGACGCTGCTGGCTTCCTTGATGCCGACGATGTTGGGAATCTTGGCCAAGCGGGCGACGGTCTTGGGCAGCATGTTGACGCCGGTCCGGCCCGGGATGTTGTAGAGGACGACCGGCAGGTTGCCGGCCTTGGCCACCGCCTCGAAATGGCGGTAGAGGCCTTCCTGGGTCGGCCGGTTGTAATAGGGACAAATGTGGAGAGTGCCGTCGGCGCCCGACTTTTGGGCGTGCTGGGTCAGGCGCACCGCCTCGGTGGTGGAGTTGGAGCCGGCGCCGGCCAGGACCTTGGCCCGCTTCTTGGCCGCCTGGACGGTGATCTCGACGACTCGGTCGTGCTCCTCATGCGAGAGGGTGGCCGATTCGCCGGTGGTGCCGCAGGGGACGAGGACTTTGGTGCCGGCGGAAATCTGCTCTTCGATCAAGGCGACCAGAGCCGCTTCGTCGATTTTGCCGTTATTGAATGGGGTGACTAGGGCGACGCCGCTTCCTTCAAACATAGGGCGTTCCTGCCTGGTTTTGGCGATAAAATCAACTGGATCCCGGACAGGCTGTCATTCTGAGCGAAGCGAAGAATCTGCGACTGCCCAATAAGCTTAGAACTCCCAGCGACCCTTCGTTCCTCGGAATCCCCTTAATGGCACGAAGGGGCTTTGGCATTCCAAAGGACCTTGGTGGGTCGCAGATCCTTCGCTTCGCTCAGGATGACAACTTGCTCAAATCTCAATCTCCCCGCCGAAGACTTCCTGGCCCGGACCGGTCATGTAAACCCGGTTGTTTTTCTCGCTCCACCGGATCCTCAAATCGCCGCCCTTGAGGTGGAGGGTGGCTTCGCGCTGGGCCCGGCCGGTCAGCACCGCCGCCACCAGCGAGCCGCAGGCCCCGGTGCCGCAGGCCAGGGTTTCGCCGGCGCCCCGCTCCCAGACCCGCATCTTGAGCTCGGAGGGGCTCAGGACCTGGATGAACTCGACGTTGGTCCGCTTGGGGAAAAGGGAGTGGCGCTCCAAGACCGGTCCCAGGCTGTGAACCGGCGCCTGGGCGACGTCGTCGACGAAAATCACGCAGTGCGGATTGCCCATGCTGACGCAAGTGATCTTCCACTCCCGGCCCTCGACTTCGATCGGACGGTCGAGGATCTTGCCCTCCAGCGTGGTGGGGATCTGCTTGCCGTCGAGGATCGGCTCGCCCATGTCGACCTCGACCAAGCCATCGACCAGCCGGGGCCGGATGATGCCGGCCAAGGTCTCGATGGCCAGCTCGTTCTTGGTGGTGGCGCCTTGGTCGACCAGGTATTTGGCGACGCAGCGGATGCCGTTGCCGCACATCTCGACTTGGCCGCCGTCGTTGTTGAAGATCTCCATCTTGAAGTCGGCCCGTTCCGAGGGACGAATGACCAGCAACTGGTCGCAACCGATGCCGAAGCGGCGGTCGCAGAGCTTGGCGGCGTGTTGGGCGAGGTCGGGGCAATTGCCCTCGAGGCAATTGATGACGATGAAGTCGTTGCCCAAGCCGTGCATTTTGGTGAATTTAAGTTTCATAGTTTAAGCTCACGCATTGTCATTCCGAGGAGCGAAGCGACGAGGAATCCTTGCGGAGGTTTTTAATTGCAAGTAGCTCCGCAGGGATCCCTCACTTCGTTCGGGATGACAGCCTTGGGATCTTTTCCCCGCGGATCAAATCTTCATAGCTCTCGCGCTTCCGGATGACGTGGAACTTCTTCCCGTCGACCAGGACTTCGCAGGCCCGGGGCCGGGCGTTGTAGTTCGAGGCCATCGAGAAGCCGTAGGCGCCGGCGCTCATGATCGCCATCAGCTCGCCCGGCCGGTACTCCGCGATCTCGCGGTCGGTGGCCAGGAAATCGCCGGATTCGCAGATCGGGCCGACCACGTCGACGACGGCCTTGGCCCGGCTCTGCTCCTTGACCGGCTTGATCTCATGGTAGCTGTCGTAGAAAGCCGGCCGGATCAGGTCGTTCATCGCCGCGTCGACGATGTAGAATTTCTTGTTGTCCCGGTCCTTGGTGTAAATGAGCTCGGTCACC
>DATEDP010000114.1 GCA_035281585.1 bacterium | reverse complement strand
CCCGACCGGGCAAGGACACCTAAGCAACGCACCGAGATCTACCGCAAGCCAACAAGCTCCCGAAACCGCGGATGATAAGGCCCGGCGAGGATTCCCTCTCGCTCGTCGCTGGAGAATTCCAAGCCCATCTTGATGATTGGGATTTGGGCGGCTTCGAACAACGACCCAAGAGTGCGGCAAACTTCGACGGCCGTCTCCAAGGTCCAAGGCCGAAAGAGGCCGCGGCGATACAACTCAGCCAAGGCCGTGCCTTCGAGGACCACCGTGGGATAGAGGCGGACGAAATCGGGCCGCAGGGCGATGGCGCGGCGGGCGCTTTCGAGGGCTTCGGCCTCGTCGCCGCCGGGGAGGCCCTGCATGAGCTGAATGCCGACCTTCATTCCCTTTTCCCGCAAATCGCCGACCGCCCGCTCCACCCGTTGGGCGCCGTAGCCCCGCCCCACTTTCGCCAACACTCGATCGTCCAGCGACTGGACGCCGAGCTCGATCGTGTCCATGCCGAAACTGCGCAGCAGGCTCAAAATTTCAGGATCGACGTAGTCCGGCTTGGTCGAGGCCCGCAAGTTGCGGACCTCGCCTTGCTCGACGAAGCGGCCGGCGGCTTCGAGCAATTCCTCCATCAGGTCCCGCTCCAAGCCGGTGAAGGTGCCGCCGTAAAACGCGATCTCGCTGTGGCTGTATTTGCCGGGCTTGCGGGTGGCCAGGAAGGCTTCGATGCGATCCTGGACCGCCCGCGGGGTCGGGAGCCAGCGCTCCTGGGCGGTGATCCGCTCCTGCTGGCAGTAGAGGCATTGGAAGGGGCAGCCCAGATGGGAGATGAAGATCGGAATGATGTAGGGACGCTCAGCCGACCGCATTGGGGTTGGCTTCGCCGGCGGCTCGGGCGGCCGCGACCTTTTCGATGTTCTCCAGGGCTTCCTTGGCCGCGGCTTGCTCGGCGTTCTTCTTGCTCTTGCCACTCCCCATCCCCATCACCTCGCCCCGGATGAGGAGGTTGATCTCGAAGGTCTTGTCGTGGTCGGGGCCCGACTCCTTGATCAGCTTGTACTTCGGCACCGTCTTGAAGAGGATCTGAGCCCGCTCCTGGAGTTGGGTCTTGTAGTCCTTGTAGAAGCCCTCTTGGCCGACCTGCTCGAAGAGCTCGAGGGCGATCCGGCCGATGACCTTGAAGGCCTTCTTGAAACCGCGGTCGAGGTAGATGGCCCCGAGCACCGCCTCCAGCGCGTTGGAGAGCAAGCTGGGCTTCTCGCGGCCGGCGCCCATCTCCTCGCCTTTTCCGAGATACATGAACTCGCCCAGGCAATGCTCGCGGGCGACATTGGCCAAGGTCTTCTCGTTGACGATCGAGGCCCGGAGCTTGCTCAGCTCGCCCTCGGCGGCCTGCGGATAATTTTCCATCAGCAGATGGGAGACGATGAGTTCGAGCACCGCGTCGCCGAGATACTCCAGGCGCTCGTTGTGCTCACTGGCGTCGAGCCGCCGTTCGTTGGCGTAAGATTTGTGGGTGAGCGCGTTCTTGAGGATGTTCTTGCGCTTGAATCGGTAGCCGAGCTTACGCTCGAACTCCTTCAGGCGCTTCTTCTCCTCGCGCGTGATCTTTTCCGGCAAGCCTTCCTCCGCTTTCAGAATCAAGCCGGCATCGAACGAGTTTTCCGCGAAAACCCGCGCTCGTCGTCACCGCCACGGGCAGGTAATTCTCGGAAAAGCCGGTCCATTCCGACTCCCTCAATGCCTCATTCTCGCACGAAGTCCCAGAACCCTCAAGGATCACTTCCACTTCCGCCCCCAGAAATCGGCGCCGAAAATCGCCCGATTTTTGGGCGGACAGCTCGCGGAGACGCAGTGCGTTGGCGTTTTTGACCCCCGCCGGCACCTGCCCCAGCATCTTGGCGGCCGGGGTCCCCCGCTTGGGGCTGAAGGGAAAGACGTGGAAATAATGGACCGGCGCGTCCCGGAGCAGCCCAAAGCTGTTCTCGAAGCGGGCTCCCTCCTCATAGGGGAAACCGACGATGACGTCGGTTCCGAGGCAGACCCGAGGAATCCGAGCGGCCAGGCTCTCGCAGAGCTTGGCGAAGTCCTTCACGGTGTAGCGCCGCCGCATCATCTTCAGGATTTCGTCGTCGCCGCTTTGCAGGGGGATGTGGAGGTGGGGGCAGAGGGTTCGGGCGCCGGCGAAGAGCTCGACCATCTCCTCACCGACCTCCTCGGGGTCGATCGAGGAAACGCGGACCCGGTGGATCGGCCGGGTTTCCTCAATGGCCCTGAGCAGCTCATATAAAGAGGTGGCCGGCTCCAGGTCTTGGCCATAGGTCCCGATGTGGATGCCGGTGAGCACGGCTTCTTTGAAACCGGCCTCGCTCAAGCGCCGCAATTCCTCCAGGACCCGGGGGATCGCGATGCTGCGGTTGCGGCCCCGGGCATAGGGGATGATGCAGAAGGTGCAGAATTGGTTGCAGCCATCCTGGATCTTGACGAAGGCCCGGGTGTTCTTGGCGTAGCTCGCCAGGCCGAAAGTTTCGAGCTCGGTCTGGAGGAAGATGTTGTCGACCGCGACCTGAGTTTTTTCCGGCCTTCCCTGCTCCAAATAAGTGAAGAGGCTGTGCTTCTTGTCGTTGCCCAGGACCAGGTCGACGCCCTCGATCTTGGCGACCTCTTGGGGCTTGGTTTGGGCATAGCAGCCGGTGACGACGGTGAAGGCCTCGGGGTTGCGGCACTTGGCCCGGCGGATCAGGTTGCGGCTATCGAGGTCGGCGCCGTCGGTCACCGTGCAGGTGTTGAAGACGTAGATGTCGGCCTTCTCCCGGAAATCGACCAGCTTGTAGTTGCGGCGCTCGAGCTGGGCTTCGAGGAAGCTGGTGTCGTACTGATTGGCCTTGCAGCCGAGGGTGGCGAAGGCGACGGTGGCCGGGGCCTTGGGTTGTTCTTCGATCTCTTGCATAGTGATGTCATCCTGAGCGAAGCGAAGGATCTGCGACCTACCAAGGATCTTTGAAAGATCCAATCCCCTTCGTGTCATCCTAAGTGGACCCGAAGACACGAAGGAACTCTGTGACTCGAAGTTTCTTGGCCAGTCGTAGATCCTTCGCTTCGCTCAGGATGACATTTGCTTCAAAATCCCTTCTCAATCCACCCGCCGCCCAGCACTTCGTCGCCGCGGTAAAACACCACGGCTTGGCCCGGGCTGATCGCCCTTTGGGGCTCGCGGAATTCGAGAGTGACGTCGCTCTTGCCGGTGACCCGCAGCGTGGCCGGGCTGCCGGCGTGGCGGTAGCGGATCTTGGCCATCACTTCGATGCCGTCGCTCACCGGCCGCACCCACTTCACGCCGCCGGCGCTCAAATGGCTTTGGTAAAGGGCGGCGTCCTCGGCCATCACGATGCGGCCGCTCTGTGGATCGATCGACTTGATGTAGACCCGCTCGCCCTGGGCGACTTGGGTGCCGCGGCGCTGACCGACGGTGTACTTGTGAATACCCTCGTGCCGGCCCAAGACCTCGCCGCTTTCGCTGACGAAGTCGCCGGTCTGGGGAACGATGTCGGGCCGATAGCGCTGGATGAAGGCGCCGTGGTCGTTGCTCGGCACGAAGCAGATCTCTTGGCTGTCGGGCTTCTCGCTGGTCTTGAGACCGGCGGCGCGGGCCAGCTCCCGGACCTCGTCCTTGCCCATGTCGCCGACCGGGAAAAGCGTGTGCTCGAGCTGATCCTGGCCCAGGCTGAAGAGAAAATAGCTCTGATCCTTGCGGTCGTCGGCGCCCTTGTAGAGCTGCCAAGCCCCGCCGGCCTCGTCCCTCTGCTTTTTGGCGTAGTGGCCGGTGGCGATGTAGTAGGCGCCGAGCTCGAAGGCCTTGGTGAAGAGGAACTCGAACTTCACCTTGTCGTTGCACATCGCGCAGGGATTGGGCGTGCGGCCCTGCAGATATTCGGAGACGAACTTGTCGACCACGTTCTCGCGGAAGCTCTGCTTGCTGTTGATGACGTAGAAGGGAATCCCGAGCTGGTCGGCGACCCGGCGGGCGTCGGTGATGTCCTCGACCGAGCAGCAGCTGGCGTGACGCTGGGGCTCGTCCTTGGGCGGATCCCAAAGCTTGAGAGTGATGCCGATCACCTCATAGCCGGCCCGCTTCATCAGCAAGGCCGCCACCGAGCTGTCGACCCCGCCGCTCATCGCGACGACCACCTTGTTTTTGTCGAGGTTCATATTCTCCCTCCCCCTCCTTTGTAAGGAGGGGGTTGGGGGAGGTAGAGAGTCCGCATCGTGCAACATGTATGCATGATGCGGACTCTCTACCCCTCCCTAACCCTCCCCTTACAAAGGGGAGGGAATTAAGCCGCGCTTCTAATCTTTTCCACCAAACTCGGCAAGACCCGCAGGAATTCTTCGACCTCGGCCTCGGTGCTGTTCCGCGAGAGGCTGACCCGAACGCCTTCCAAAGTCTCTTCGTCGCCCTGCCCCATCGCTTTCAACACATGCGAGGGCTCCAGCGAGCCGGAGTCGCAGGCTGCGCCGACGCTGACCGCGATGCCGGCCATATCGAGGTTCATTAGTAAAGTTTCGCCGCTGACGCCGGGGACCCGGAAGCTCAGGGTGTTGGCGACCCGGTGCTCGACGTCGCCGTTGATCTGGAGCTCGGGGATCTTCTCGAAGAGCCCGGCCTGCAATCGGTCGCGAAGGCCGGCGATCCTTCTCTCGTCTCGAAGCAGCCGGCTCTGAGCCAGCTCCAGCGCCTTGGCCATCCCGACGATGCCGGGGATGTTTTCGGTGCCGGCCCGGTGGCCTCGCTCCTGCCGCCCGCCGTGGAGCAGTGGCGTCAGCTCCAGCCCTTTTCGGCAATAGAGCAGGCCCACGCCCTTGGGGCCGTGAAACTTGTGGGCCGAGGCCGCCAATAAATCGATGGGCAAAAGGCTCAAGTCGATCTCCAGCCGCCCCACCGCCTGAACCGCGTCACAGAAATAAGGAATGCCCTTGGCCCGGGCGATCTCGCCGATCCGCTTCACCGGAAAGAGATTGCCGGTCTCATTGTTGGCAAACATCGCGGCGATCAATTTCGTCTCCGGCCGGATCGCGGTTTCGAGCTCGGCCAAATCGAGCCGGCCTTCGGCATCGACACCCAATCGAGTGACT
>DATEDP010000113.1 GCA_035281585.1 bacterium | reverse complement strand
TCGGCCGTTTCAACCGCCTGCCCGACGGCAAGCTCAAGGTGATCCGGGTCGAGGACGATGCACTCAAGCTGCTCCAGCGCTATCAATGGCCGGGCAACGTCCGCGAGCTGGCCAACGTGATCGAGCGGGTCGTCTCGATGGCCGACAGCGACACGATCAGCGCCTCCAACCTCTCCTACGTCTTTCAGGAGATGGAGCAGATGGTCGAGCCCACCGAGAAGATGACCATCGACACCTCCCTGCCCTTCAAGGAAGCCAAGCAGAAGGTGGTCGAGATCTTCGAGCGCGACTACCTGGTCGAGCTCTTGACCCGCAACAACTTCAACGTCAGCCGAGCTTCCCGCGAGGCTCAAATCGACCGCAAGCACCTGCGAAATCTGTTGAAAAAATACGAGATCAACGCGCCGGAAGATGACGACGAGGATTAATCTTGCCTTGTAGGGGCGACCCTTGCGGTCGTCCAATCTGCGGAAGTTGCAATCGACTTGCCTTGGGCACCCGCAAGGGGTGCCCCTACAGAGGACGGCCTCAACGGCCCCGTGGCAGCGGCTTTCCGCCGCGCGGCAAGGCCGGGCGGGCGGCGCCGGGAGCTCCACCCGGCGGCTTGGCGCCGGGCAGACCGGGTGCGGCCGGAGCGCCGGGAGCGGCACCAAGGGTCGGCTTGCCGGCCTGGGCCTTTTGGACTTGGAGGTTGCGCTTGATCGCGATGACCAAGGACCGGGCCCGGTTGGCGAAAGTGTTCTTGCCGAGCGGGTCGAGCAAGATCGCGGCCCGGAAATCCTCGGCGGCCTTTTTGAAATTCTTGTGGACCAAATAGATCTCGCCCCGGTTGACCAAGGCCGAGATGTCGTCCTTCTTGTATTTGAGAGCCTCCGAAAACTCGAAAACCGAATCCACGAACTTCCCCTGCTTCTGGTAAATGCTGCCCAGGCAGGCATGATAAAAGGGGTTCTTGTGGTCGATATGGACCAGGCAATCGAAGATCTTTTTGGCCTCATCGACCCGGCCGTGCTTCAGCTTGACGTGGCCGACCTCGGATAGCAGGAAGAGGTCGCGCTGCGAGATTCCCGCCATCTGGGCATAGGAAATCTGGTTGGTCATGAATTTATAGAGCAGCTCGATGACGTACTTGCGCCGTTGAGGGGTGGGGTCGTGCAGCTTGCTGGCGGCCCGCTCCTCCGAAGACATGGGAAGAGGGAGATTGTCGTTTTCTGCCATGGTACTCCGCAAATTCTTCGAATTTGCTGCGCGCCCCGGCCAAGCCGAGGCTTGCATGGCCGTAATTTATCGAAAATACAGGAAATCCGCCAGCAAAAGCCAAGAACTTAGTTTCGCATGTTCCGGATGATGGAATCGGTGGTCTGGAGCTGCTTGTCGATCATGCCCTTGACCATATTGACGAATTCGTTCTGGTAATGCTGGGCCCGCATCATTTTGTCGGTAATCTCGCGCTCGGTGCTGCTCAAATCCTGCATCTTATAGTTGAGCATGGTCACCGTCTTGGGATCGGCGCCGGCCATTTCGGTCAGGATCGCCTGGCGCTGGCGGCGAATGTCGTCGAGCATTTGGGTGCCCGAGGCATAGATGCCGGTCACGAAATCCTGGCGGTTGAAGAGCTGGAGGAACCAGCCATAGGACGGGTCGCCCTGGAAATTGGCGTCGACATAGCCCCGCGCCTCTTGGGTGCCGGCGGTCGGATCGAAGCCGCCGGGATAGCCGGTCGAAGGCCCGCCCGGAGCAAAGCCGCCCGGAGGAACCGGGTTGCCACCGCCGCCGAAGCCTGGCGCGCCACCCGGAGGGGCCAGCGACTTCGTCGCCATGGCTTTGCCGGCGCCACCCGGCGTTCCGCCGCCCTGGACGTCGTTCCAAGTCGTGCCCTGGCCGCCGTTGCCCGGCCCGGCCAAAAGTTTGCCGTAAGCGTAAACCTGATCTTGGGTGAAGCCGGCGCTCTGTCCCAAGGCCTCGGGATTGAAAAGGTCCTTCACCGGGATCATGTTGAAGTAAGGCGTCGGTTGGGGATTTTGATTGTCGTAATATTCGCGGTACTGGTCGGGAGTGGGGATCGATCCCCGGACCTCGTAGTACTGCTGGGGATCGACGACGTTGTTGAGGCCGAGGGCCGCCAGCTTGAAATAGTTGGTGACCCCGGGCACATCCGAGAGGATACGCTCGATCGAGGTCGTCGACATCAGCTTGTCGAGAGCCGCCTGATCGATCCCGGCTCGGCCGAGAGTCTCTTGCATTTGAGCTTGAATCGCGAAGTTATCGCGAATGTTTTTCATCGCCATGGGTCATCACTCCTACAATTTCAACCCTTCGCCGCCTTTTCCGCGGCATCGTACTCGGCCCGCTCGTCGAGGACCTGCTTCTTGAGGAAGCGGGCCCGGTTGGCCCAGGGATCCTTGCCCTGGGGATCGAGCTGGATCGCGGCTTCGAAATCCTGCATCGGCAAGTCATCGGAGCCGAGCAGGTAGTAGATCTCGCCGCGATTGACATAGGCCGTGGCGTCCTCGGGATCGAGCTCGATGGCCGCCGTGTATTCGGCCAGGGCATCGAGGTAATTCTCCTGCTTCTGGTAAATCGCGCCCAAGGCCGTGTGGTAATAAGCGGTCTTGTGATCCAGAGCGGAGAGCCCCTTGAACAGTATCTCGGCCTCCTTCATGCGTCCGCTCTTGAACTTGAGATAGCCTCTTTCGGCGATGTCCAAGAGCATCTGCTGGGGAATCCCTTGGACCTGGGCCCAAGTCGAATCCCCCTGAATAAACTCTTCCAGGTCGCGCAGCGCCTTCTCGGAATCCTTGGGATCGATCTTGTCGAGCAACTCGCCCAGCGCGTTGAGCCAAGGCGGCGGAGACTCTGTCGCTCCGGCGTCGGGAGCGGGACCGGATGGATTTTTCGGAATGACCATAGGTCAATAGGCTAAAACGTCCCGCCCAGGCTGACAAGATAATATCGCAAAAACCCCTTGAATAACCTCCTTCTTACCGCATCGTCATGACGCGATCGTTGGTGCGGAAGGTCTCGTCGCGGAAGGTCGCGACGGTCTGCCAAAAAGTCTCGAGGTTGCGGAATTGGGTCTGGAGAGCGTCGACCAATTCGCGCTCGGTGTTCTGCAACTCGTTCATGAGCTGGGTGCTCATCTGGACGAACTGGGTGTACTTCGCCGACTTGTCCTGAGCGCGGGCCGCGGTTTGGGGATTGCTGCCGGCATAGGCGCGCGGCGGCTGCTGGCGGGCGAAGTTGCGGATGACGGTGGAGCGAGCCCGGCGAACGCCGTCGAGCTTCTTGACGATCAGCCGAGTGAACTGCCGCATGTCGCGATCCATCAGCACCGCATAGGAGCGGAGCGCGCCGGCAATGTCGCCCATCATGATCTGCAAGAGGATCATATGGATCTTGACCTTGGCCTCTTGCTCTTTCTTCTTGGCGTCGCGAGCCATGCCCTTGGCGTCCTGCATCATCTGCTGTTGATCCATGAACTTCTGGAACTCGGGGCTGCCGTAACCCTTGGCGTAGACGCCCATGTTCTTGCCGTTGTACTGGGGATAGCCATTGGGCGGCACGTCGCCCGGGAAAGCGCCGAAGCCTTGCTTGGCGTAAGCGATGTCGGCATCGGTCGGGGTCCATCCGTAAAGCTGCTGCATCTGAGCCTTGATCTGCTGGGGCGAGAGACCCTGCTGAACGAGAGTCTGCAGGTAAGCGCCGGCGTCGGAGCTGGGCGGCTCGCTAATGCCGCCGCCGGTGGCCAAGCTCTTCCCGGGACCGGTTTGGCCGGGCTGACCGGTGCCGCCGGTGGGATAAGTTCCGCCAGTGGGATAAGTTCCGCCGGTGCCGTAGTCTTGGATCTCGCCGCCGGAGTTGACGTTGCCGCTGTCGAAGTCGTAATCGCTGCCATACTGATTGGCATAGGGATCGTTGTTGACCCATTCATCTTGGCGTTGTTGGCTGCGATCGGTCGTCCCGGAATTCTTGACTTGGCTCATGTCTTCTCCTTCGGCTTTTGCTAAAGCCAGCTCCCTCCGATTATCGGAAACGCTCCAAGCCGGAGTTGCTTCAAGGGCGCCCCAATTCGCTCTCATTTTAACGGGTTCGGCGGCCTTCGACTAGCCGAAGCAAGGCCTGGCTCCGATTTTATGCGGTGCGTCAACGAAGGAATTGTTGAAGAATTTGCTGGCTCACCTGGAGGGTCTTGAGAAACCAGACCTTCATCTGGTCGTAGACGATGGGCAGGCTGAAATAGGCCAGCAACATCCCGACGAACCCCTTGATATTAAAGCCCATTTCGAAAACGTTGATCATCGGGGCCACCCGGTTGGTGAGGCCGAGGATGAGGTCGGCGATGAAAATGGCGATTAAAATGGGGGCCGAAAGCTGCAGGCAAATGATCAAGGTGTCGGCGGTGAGGCGGATGACCAGCTCCAGCAGGGGGGTCAGACCGGGCTGGATATCGGGCATCTTCAGGATCGGGACCATTTGGAAGCTTTCGCCGATGCCCTGAATGAACATCCGGTGGCCGCCGATGGCGATGAAGGAGACCAGCGCCAGCTGGTAGTAAAAGACCCCGAACAGCGAAGCCTGGGAGCCCAAGGCCGGGTTGAAGATACGGGCATTGGCCAGCTGGCGCTGGTTGTCGACCATGTTGCCCGCCGATTGAATGCCGTAAAACAGGAAGACCAAGGGCATTCCGATCAAGATCCCCACCAGCATCTCCTTCAAGAAAAGCGCGAAGAGAAAGCCTCCGCTCTGCGAGGGCAAGGTCTCGGTGGCGGTGGCCGAGATGGCCGGGAAGAAAAAGAGCATGAGCAAGATGCTGATCGTGATTCGAATTCGCCCCGGCACCGGCCTGCCGCCCATGAAGGGAACGAAGAGAGCCAAGACAAAAATGCGGGTGAAGATGAGGCCGCCGATCAAAATGAAGCGGAAGAGATCGAGATGGATCCCCAGCGAATCGAGAAACTGCTGCGAGCTGGTGAAACTGAACATCGTGTTGAGGTGTCATTCCTCGTCGCTTCGTTCCTCGGAATGACAGAGAGCACCCTAATGGATGTAACTCGGAAATCCTTCTAGCAAAGTTTTGGTGAAGGCGATCATTTGCGCCATCAGCCAAGGGCCGGTCAGGGCCAAGATCACGAAAACGGCGACTAGCTTGGGGACGAAGGTCAAGGTCTGCTCCTGGATCTGAGTCGTCGCCTGGACCAAGCTGATCAGCAAACCCACGATCAGCGCCACCAAGACGGCCGGGGCCGAAAGGATCAGGGTGAGGAAGAGGCCTTGTTGGCCGATGGCGAGAATATAGCTTTCCATTAGCTGTACCCCAATATCAGGCCGCGGGCGATCAAGTACCAGCCGTCGACCAGCACGAAGAGCAAAAGCTTGAAGGGCAAGGAAACGGTGACCGGCGAAAGCTGGAACATGCCCAAGGCCAAAAGGATGTTGGCCACCACCATGTCGATGACTAGGAAGGGCAGGAAGATCACGAATCCGACCTGAAAAGCCTCGGAGAGCTCGCTGATGACAAAGGCCGGGATCAGGACGATAAAGTCATTGTTCGAGAGCGACGCCCGGTCCTCCGGCTTCCGCATTTGCCGGGCGAGATTGTAGAACATCGTCCGGTCCTTGGCGCTGGCGTTCTTCACCAGGAAGGCCCGCATCGGTTCCTTGCCCTGGTTGAGGGCGTCCTGCATCAGGGCCACGGTAGCGGTCGAGAAAACTCCTTGGTTGCTCGTCGCCTGGAAACTGGCGTTGGCCGCCCGGTAAATGTCGAGGCCGACCGGCATCATGATGTAGACGGTCAGGATCATGGCCAGGCCGGTGATGATCTGGTTGGGCGGAATTTGCTGGGTGCCGAGGGCGTTTCGGATCAAGGCCAGGACCACCGCGATCTTGACGAAGGAAGTGATCATCGTCAGCAAGATCGGGACAACGGCCAAGGCGATCAAGGCGAAGACGATCATCAGGGGCTTGCTGACCGGCTGATCGAACTTGCCTTGGGCCCAGAGCGCTCCGGCGCCGAGGCAGAGCGAAAAATAGATCGCCAAGCCCAGCCAGCAGGTCCGGCGGTGGCGCAGCCAGAGGTCTTTAAGCTTCTTCATCATCGTCTTCGTCTTTCGTTTGGGCATCGCCCAAGTCGGCGACCAAGCCGAGGTGGTTGTCGCTGGCCCCCACCAGCAGGCGGCGGCCCTCCACTTCCAGCACGTACAGCGATTTCCTCGAATCGAGCGGAATCCGGTCCACGATTCGGAGGTCGGTGCGTCCCGAGCCTCCGCGATGCAGGCCGAGCTTCGGGACGACGTAGCGCAAAATCACGATGGCCAGCGCGATGACCGCGATCATCGCGAAGATCATCTTCAGGAAGAGCCAGGTGAAATCCACCGAGCCCGCGCCAAGCGCCGCGACATCCGGCGTCGCCCCCCAAGGGGTCGGCGTGGGAGTCATGGCGGCCGCGATAAGGCTTGAGAAGATCATTCGAAGATCTTGATGATCCGGACCCCGAGCTTCCCGTCGATTTCGACCAGCTCGCCCTTGGCCATCAGCTTGCCGTTGGCGACCAAGTCGACGGCTTCATTGGGAAAGCGGTTGAGCTCCAGGACCTGGCCCTTTTTGAGCGAAAGAATTTCTTTGATCGAAATGGCCTTCTTGCCGAGGACCGCGACCAATTGCACCGGCACGTCGGCGGTGAGCCCGGCGCCGCGGCGATCGACCTTGCCGCCGGCCGCGGGAGCCGCCGGCGGAGCGCCAAAACCGCCCGAGGGCTGGGGAGCCTTGGGCGGAGGCGAGCCGGGATTGGGATTGAAGTCGAAGGGATCCCCGGCGCCTTCCAAGCCCGGCGTGCCTTCTTCGACACCCGCCCCTTCGGCGAAGGGGTCGAGCTCGGCATTGAACTCTTCAACTTCAATGTTGGGATCGGGTCTCTTCGCCATCACTCGCCTCCAAGGAAATCCAAAATCTTGACGACCACCTTGCCCTCGCTGTCGATCAACTCGGAGAGCAGGCCCTCCGAGGAGTTTTCGCCGACCCGAAGCACCGTTTTGCCGCTAAGCCCATGAGGGCTCTTGTTGGCCTGGGACTCATCGAACAGGATGACGTCGCCGGGCTCCAGCTGGCCGATCTCCGAAGCCATCAAGTTGACCCGCCCAACCTCCGACCAAATCGAGGTCTTGATGTGGGCCACCCTTTCCAGCCGCTGTTCGAACTCGGCGTCGGAGACGTCGGTCGCGACGTCCTCCCGGAGAAACACCCCTTCGACCAACGGATGGGGCAGATAAACACGAACATATCCCCCCCTACCCTCCAGGCCAAGGTAAAATTTGAGCACGCAGCCCCATTCCTCGGGCGGGACCGCATCGGCCAAGAGCCGGGGCTCATTCACGATTTTGGCGATCCGGAAAGCGCTGGGCCCCTGAAAAGAAGGGGCATCCTTCAACAGCGAAACCGCCTTGGCGAGAAGGAACTCCAAGGCCCCCTCTTCCAGTGGGCTAAAGGCGCGCGGCTCCCCGCTGGCCTCCCCCTCCGGTTGGCCGAGAACCCGGTCGACCATCCGGCGGCAGCTGGCGTAGTCCAGCTCGACCAGGGCGGCCTGACCCGAGGGTTGGACCGAAAGCAGGATCAAGACCGTAGGGTTGGGCATGGCCGCGATGAAGTCGGCGGCACTGGCCTCCTCAAAGCCGACGAACTCGAGCTTGAGACCGATGCCCAAGTCGCGCTCGAAGGAACGGGCGAATTCGGCGGCGAACTCGCCGGCCTCGGAAAATTGAGGATAGAGTCGCAGCAAGCTGTCGACGGTGGCCAGCTGGCGGCTCGACAGTTTCTTGAGCTTGGCGAAATCGAAGGGCCGGATCTGGGGTTGGGCCATAATAAAAGTTTCTTACGAATGTCATTCCGAGGCCCCCAAGGGGCCGAGGAAACTCATACCTCCTTGGTGGGCATGAGATCCTTCGCTACGCTCAGGATGACGCGGCTAAAGCCGCGTCACCTTGATCGAGCGGACATCGACACCTTTTTCGCCCAGGGCCAGGGCAATGTTTTCGCGTTCGTTCTTGAAGGTCTCTTCCACGCTCCGGTTGGGAACCAGGAATTCGACGCTCACTTCCTTGCCTTGGGCGGTGACCTTGAGACGAAGGCCGTTGAAGACGCTGTCGTGGAAATCGATCTGAATTTCCTTACTCAAGTCCTTCTTCTGCACAATAGTGACAGATTGGACGATCTGGTCAAGCAAAGCCTTAGGCAGCTCGCGCGGCGCCTGAGGCGATTCGATCTGGCTGAGGTCCACTTGCTGGATCTTTTGGAACTCCACCGGCACCGGGGCCGGAGTCGGCGCGGCATCTCGGCGCCGCAGATCGGCGGCGAAGCCCTGGCTGGTCTGGCTGTCCTTTTGGAAGCCCTTCTGGCCGCCGCTGCCACCCTCGCGCTTCTCGCCGGAGCCGCCGCCGGAGCCCTGCTCGCCCGAGGAATGCTTGCCTAATACCCGCTCCCGGGCGCTGAGGCCGGTTTCTTTGCTCTTCTTGCCGGCTTCGGGCTTGTTGTCGGCGGCCTTTTTGTCGTCCTCGGCCTTGTCGCGATCCGACGAGGAGGAATGGCGGTCATCGTCGTGGGTGATCTCCTTGAGCCGGGAATCGAACTTGTTCTCCGAGGGCAGAAGATTGGCGGCTTGGCCCGACTCCGAGGCATGCTTCAGCATTTCGTCGAAGGGACTGGCCTGCAGCTTCTTGTTTTGACCGGTCTGGCCCGATTGGAGCGCGCCCTGCTGGCCGGCCAAAGTCTGGGACTGTTTGGTCTGCTTCTTTTGATCCGCCGCCCGGGCCGCCGCTCGGGCTTCCTCGCCGGCGCTGGGCCGAATGCTTTCCGTCATATTAACCGTTCATCTTTCTAAGCTGATGCACGACATTGCCCAGTTCGTTCATCACTTTTTGTTCCTCGTACTCCAGCTTCTGCTTGAGCTTCTTCTTCCAAAGCTCCTTGTGTTTCTCCATGATTTTAACTTCTTTGCAGGCGTCAATGTAGTCCCTTTTGCAGGAGGCGACCCGCTCCTCGGCCTTCTCGATCTGGATCTTTTGGTTCTCGATCTCCTCGTCCTTCTTGGCCTCGTCCTCGACCAGCCGCTTGATGAAGTTGAGATGACCGTGGGAATCGGAGACGACGCTCTCGCCCATCCGCAGCATCTCGGACATTTCGCGCCTGGCGTTTTCCCGCTGCTGGATGATGGCTTGTTTTTCCTCCTCCAGTTTCACCAGCCGCTGCTGCTCTTCCTTCAGCATGCGAATCGACTTGCCCAGCTCGATCTCGGCATTCCGCTTGTTGCGGATCCGAACGTCCAAGAGCGGCTGGAGCCGGTATTTTTCTTTTTTCTTCGCCATCGCTTTTCATCACATGAAAATATTCTTCAACTCATCCACCGATTCCGAGAGGTGGATCTTGTCCATGACATGTTGCTTGAGGAAGTTGTTCACATCCTCGATCTTTTCGATCGCGTAGTCGACGTTGGGGTCGGAGCCGGCCTCGTAGGCGCCGATCAGGATGAGGTCGCGCTCTTTCTCGTAGTTGGCCACGACCTCGCGAAGCTTTCGCGCCGCCTGCTCGTGCTCTTCATCGACGATCGAGCTCATGACGCGGCTCACGCTCTCGGAGACGTCCACCGCCGGATAATGGCCCCGGGCGGCCAGAGCCCGCGACAGCACAATGTGGCCGTCCAAGATCGACCGGACCTCGTCGGCCACCGGCTCGGTCATGTCGTCGCCCTCGACCAGAACGGTGTAAAATGCGGTGATCGAACCGGTGGCCGAGTTGCCGGTGCGCTCCAAGAGCTTGGGCAGTGTCGAGAACACCGAAGGCGTGAAACCCTGTCTGGCCGGCGGCTCGCCGATGGCCAGGCCGATCTCACGCAAGGCCCGCGCGAAGCGGGTGACCGAGTCCATCATCAGGAGCACGGTGCGGCCCTGGTCGCGGAAGTACTCGGCAATCGCGGTGGCGACATAGGCCGCCTTGGAGCGGACCAAGGAAGGCTGGTCCGAGGTCGAAACCACGACCACCGAGCGGGCCATCCCGGCTTCGCCCAAGTCCTTCTCCAAAAAATCGCGAAGCTCTCTTCCGCGCTCGCCGACCAGGCAGATCACGTTGACGTCGGAGTCGCAGTTCCGCGCCAGCATCCCCATCGTCGTGGATTTCCCGACGCCGGCGGCGGCGAAGATGCCGACGCGCTGGCCCTCCCCGACGGTCAGCACCGAGTCGATGCAGCGGATGCCGACCGAGATCGGTTTGGAGATGCGCTTGCGGGTCAGCGGATCGGGCGGCGGCGCCATGACCGGATATTCGGTATCGTAGCTCAAGGGCCCATGGGTCTCGGCGTCGATCGGATCGCCCAAGCCGTCCAAGACGCGCCCCAGCAGGCCATCGCCGACCCGAACCTTGAGGCAGCCGCCGGTCGGAATGACGTCATTGCCCGGCCCGATGCCCTCGAGATCGCCCAGCGGCATGAGCAAGACTTCCTTGTCCTTGAAGCCGACCACCTCGGCTTTGATCGGGAGTGCCCGGGCATTGAAGGTCTGGATATAGCAGAGCTCGCCGACGCGGACGCCGGGAACCACCGCCTTGACGACCAGTCCGGTGAGCTCGGTCACCTTGCCCTTGATCCGGTAGGTCGAGAGCGAAGTGACCGCGCGGTAGTACTTGTGAAGGTCGATCACCGGCAGCTCGAAGCCATCGTCGAAGCCGAGATCCACCGCTTGTGCCGCTTCCATAGTCCTTACCTACAAAGCCAACGCCTTCTTGATCGCGTTGAGCTGAGTGTCCAATTGAGCGTCGATGGTGCCGATGTCGGTTTCCACCACGCAGCCCCCCACCTTTACGGTATCGTCTTCCCGGAACACCAAAGTTTTGCCGGACTCCACTTTTTGGAGCAGCTCTTCTTCGTTTTTCTTAACCTTTTCATAGTCTTTGGGGTTGACGTGGACGATGATTTTCTCTCCGACCGCGTCGCTGACCGCCAATCGGATGACGTTCATGATGGCCTTGTCGTTCTCCCGGAACTCGCGGCCGATGATCTTTTCAGCGATCTCGAAGATCAGCTTGACCATCTCCCGCTCATTGTCATCGAAGAGCTTTTGGCGCAATTCCTTGACGCGCTGCAACATTTCCAGGCCCTGTTGCAGCCCTTCCTGCTGGCCCTGCTCGAAGCCCTGCTGGCGGGCCTTTTCCATCTCCTCTTGAACCTGGCCCAAGACCTCCTTGGCTTCGGCCTTGATCCTGTCGGCTGCGGCCTTGGCCTCGGAAATGATGATCTTGGCCTGATCGCTGGCGTCGAGGATCTCCCGGTCGATCACACCACCGATTTCAGGCCCCCCGCTGAAGGTGGAGGACAGATCGGACTCGATCCGGTCCTGGAGGTTGAGCCGTTTTTTGAAGTCTTCGCCTTTGAGAATCTTTGCCATGAATGGGGACCCTGTCCTTCTGGATGACACCGCACGGGTGCCCTTCAGTCTAACGAAAAGAATCTACCAATTTCAATGATATCCTATGGGATTATCACCCGAATTGAGGCCGAATTCGCTCGAGGGAGTTGGCGATGTGCTCCCGGACCCGGCGGGCCTTTTCGGGGTTGTTCCGGGGAATGTTCAGATCGAGGTAGCGCTTCAGCACATAACCGTAACGGGGGGACAGCTTGTAGATGAAAATGGGGGCGAAGGGCTCATGTTCCTTGCCGAAGGCCCGGCTGAAGACCCCGAAGCCGATCTCGAGAGTGAGCTCGTCGGTCTTCACCTTGTCGCCCTCCAGCGAGAGGATGTTCATCTGGGCCTCGCGCATCTGATCCTTGGAATAATTCCCGCCCCGCTTGATGCGGCTGCGCAGCTCCTTGGCCTCGTCCACGCCCAAACGATGCAAGATGGCCCGAGTCGCGGCGCGGTCGACTTGGCTGAAGGCGATGGCCATCTCGCTGATCCCGAGCTCCCGCATGAGCTGGTAGAACTGGTCGACGTTGAGCTGGCGAAAATTCTCGAACTCGCCCAAGTGATCCCAGACCTCCCGCGGCACCGCCGGGAAACGGCTTTCGATCCTCCGCTTGATCATCGCCCAAATCGGCTTGGCCGGAACGTGATGAGCCATCGCCTTGATCGTCTTGCGCATCTCCTTGGGCAGCTCCGAAAGCACCCGGCCGATCTTGGCGCGGGGCAGCTCCCGGAACACCAGGGCCCAGACGAGGGCCGACTCGTTGCGCAAAGCTTCCACCACCCAACCGCCATCGGCATGGAGCCAGAGGTTGACCTTGCCTTCGGCGCCAAGCCGAGCGAGGTGGCGATGGATCTCATCGTCGCGGTTGCGCTTCGGCTGCTGGAGCAGGTTTTCGAGGACGGCGCCAAGACCGCGGCTTCTGGACTCGTCGACGGCGGCGAGCAAGGCCGGAGCCTTCTCGCCTTCAACGAGAGCGGAGACGAGGAGAAAGGCTTGCTGACGTTCGCTTAAGTCTTGGAGATCGGCCATTCGCTTATCTTAGCCAGGTGGAAAGGCTTTGCCAAAAGAAAAGGGCGACCCAAGGGTCGCCCTTTTGAAGATAGAAAATCTTAAATCAACCAACCTGCATGTTGAAGGGAGTCGAGATCGCCTTGTTGGCCATTTCGCCGACCTTGGAGACGACTTCCATGTTGACGGTGCAGGTGTGAGCGTACATCTGCATCCGGGTCAGCTCCAGAGCGGTGAAGCTCTTCTTGCTGCCGGAGAAGAAGCTCTCCATCATCTGCTCCATGTTCATCTGGTTGGTGTTGACCTCTTTGAACATGTCGAGGATGCCGGTGCTCTTGGGAGCGCTGGCTTTTTCGATCTCGCCGGCCCGGGCAACATCGACTTGGATCTCACCGGCCGGAATCGACTTCATGTTGCCGCTGACCGAATCGGCGCCGAAGTTGTCCACGAACTCCATCAGCTTGGCATTGGAAGCTTGGTTGGCGTTGCTTTGGGCGCCGATCGTGCTGTCGAGCAAGTTGGCAAAGCTGGTTTTGTCGGTTTGGAAAGTCCCGCCGGCCGGCAAAGGCGAAGAGCCGGTGTTGACGTTCTGCAGCGCGGTTTGGGTCAAATTCATCGAAATCGGGTCCATAAACTTCCTTTTAGCACCAAAAATTTCTCTGAAATCTTATCGTCTCACCACTATAGCAAAGTTTCCAGTCCAAAACAAAATCTATCAATAATCGGAGTTTACTGAGCTTGGACCGCGGCATTGGCGCGGTGCTGATGCTGGGACTTGAGCTGGATCAGGCTGATCTTCTTGAAGAGCAGGCCGAGGGCCCGGGCGTGGAGTCGGGAGGTCCAGGACTTGGAAAGACCCAGCTTTTGGCCGGCTTCTTCCAGGGTCTTGTTCTGGAAGTAATACATCTTGATGAGCTTGCGCTCCTTCTCGGGCAGCTCCTCGATGGCCTGCCGCATGTATTCCTTCACCTTCTGGAACTCGGCCTTATGCTCGATATCATTGGCCTTTTTGTCTTCAATTTCCATCGTCTCTTCGCTGGCGTCGATGCTGATGATGTAGATGGAAGCCAGGGAATTGACGGTGTCGTAGAGCTCGCCGATCTCTTCGTCGGCGCTCAGCTTGGTGCCGGCGCTCTTGTCGGCCATGGTCTGAAGGTATTCGTTGGCGGCTTGCTCGAACTTGATCTTGGAGTACAGCGAGCGGGGAATCCAGCCGGTCTTACGCAGTCCGTCATAGATCGCACCCTTGATGCGGTAATAGGCGAAGGTCTTAAAATCGACGTTAAACTTGGGATCGAAGCGCTTGGCGGCTTCCAGGAGGCCTAGGCGGGCGTTGCAGATGATTTCTTCGATATCGGCGTCATTACTGAGGGTTTGAGCCACTTTATTGGCAATGGAAGTGGCATAAGGCAGGTATTGTTCGATCAAGCTATCGCGGCCGCGAAGGTCTTCGGTGGCAACCGGCGCCGGGGTGGGATTTACTGGAGTTTTTTTAACCGCCCTTTGAGTAGCCGTTCGACTCATGCTGAATTCTCCCTAGTCAATGATGGTGGGCCAATCAACCCATTTCGCTTACCCGGAACAAGCTGCAAGAACGTCGCCACAGGTTGCGTGGAAAATGCATGAGATCTAAAAAAATTAAGTGACGGAATTATAACAACTTTTTGAACATTACGCCGATGATCAAAGGAACTCACCTGGAAAATGACCCCGACAAAAGTGCTCAAGTGGAGTCCTTATTCCCAAATGTGCAAATAGACTGGGGTATGAACCCCTCAATCGGCTCGGATTAGCGCTTCAGATAGTGGGATTGATCCAAGACGTCAGTGATCATCCGGATCATCTCGTTGCGGGCCTCGGGACCGGCTTTGTAATAGGGATGGGAAGGGTTTTCCAAGGCTTTGCGGGCAATGGCCTCGAAGACCCTTTGGCGGGCGATCCGGTCCAGCGGACCTTGAAGGGCCCGAAGCGAGGCTTGGGACGCCGCGGCATTGCGAAATTCGCGGGCACCCGCGTTGTCGATGACCAGCTTTAACGCGGCCTCGGCGGAGGTGCTCAGGTTTTGTTTGGATTCATCGGAATCGGTGGCCGGAACTGCGGAGGCGTTCGATTCGGGAAAACGGCTAACGGAGTTGCTCATCTTAAATTCCCTTAAAACAGACCCGCTAAGGTCCTTCCTTTACATCGCAGCGATGCCCTCCCGCGCTGCGGCTTCACGAGTGATCACCGTGTCCAGCTTCTGCTGATCGAAACTGCTGACCGGAGCCGAAGAGGTCACGTCAGGGCTGCCAAACATGCCGAAACCAGGAGTCATGGTGTTGAAACTGGTTTGAGCCGCGGCTTCGTCCAGGGCCAAATTGTTGAGGCGCTTCGCAACCTGATTTTCGTAAGAGCGCTGGGCCAATTGACCGACGCCGTAGAGACCGGCGGCCGCGACTTGAGCGCCGGGAAAAGGCATGAACCGCAGGATGCTCGAGCCGATGCTGGCGAAAATAGAGCCGAATTTCTTGAGGCCCATCATGAACTTTTCGCCGAAAGTGGGCTTATCCAACAGGCTGCCGCCTTGGACCAAACGCAAGCTGGTGGTTTGGATCAAAGGCTGATTGGCGATATTCGCGTTGATCATTTGCGGGTTAACTGGTTGAAATTCCATTAAAAACTCCCAATATCCTCGGCATCCACTAATTTAGTTATCGGTGGCGCCGACTATGAAAGTTTCGTTTGAAAGGGCCGAGGGTTATTTTTGCGCAGCGGCGGCCTTTTCACCAGAGGCGAGCTGGGCTGCGGGGGCATTGCCTCCCTCCAGGAGCGGCGGTGAGGCCAGCGCGGCGCCTCCCTCGGAAAGACCGCTGTTCAACTTGGACACTTTCAATTCTTGCCGCATCTTAGTCAGCTTGATGACGTTGATGATCAGGGCCGCCGAAACCCCGAGCAGGAGCACCAGCATCACGACCGCGAAGATCTTGAACCGCTTCACCGACTCGACCTTCATCACCAGCCCGGCAATGGTCGCGAGCTTGGCGTTGGCATCGATGCCGGGGCCGGCCGGGGCCTTGGGGCCCTGATTCAAAACCTCTTGGGGCGAAGGAAGGTAGCTGATGATGACCGAAACGTCGCGCGGGTCGAGGTTTTCCACCGACTTGGAGATGAATTGCTGGATGCGGGCTTCGGTGACTTCGTAGCCGTCTTGGGTTTTCTTCACCCGCAGCACCGCCGAAGCGGTGGGCCGGTTGTCGGGCCCGGTTTCGGTGTTGAAGGGGCTGATCTCCGGGACGTTGAGGACGATATCGGCGTCGATCACGCCCGGCACCCGTTGCAGCGAGTTGATGATGTCGCCCTTCTTAGCCAGAAGCTTGCGGCACTTTTCCTCTTCGGGCGTCGGAATCAGACCCTTTTCCTTGCAGATGCCCTCGGAGCCCAGCTCCCTGGCCCGCGGCAGGTTGTTTTCGACCAGGATGCGGCGGGCGCTCTGGATTTGGTCCTTGGGAACGCCGATCGTGTAAGTCGTGCCCTCAGAGGTACTGGCCATCACCTTGGTGGCGTTGACGCCGTGCTGGAAGAGAACCACCAGTATTTCGTTGGCTTCCGGCTCGGTGAGGCCTTGCTGCAAGGTTTCCTGGCCGCAGGCTGTCATGAGGAAAACGAGGCTCGTCAGGATGGCGGCGGAGCGGAGCTTGCGCCCCCAGGCTTGAAAAAGTTTTCCCATCATCAAAATCAATCCTACTTCTTTGGCGGCACCACGGGAGTGAAGCCCTTCTTGATCAAGTCGAGCAGCGAGCGGGCGAACTCACCCGACTTACCGCTGGGGTCCATCTTCGAGGCCTTTTCCAGGACGGTGACCGCCTTTTCCTTCTGGCCCTTGAAGAAGAGGGCCTCCCCCAAATAGGCGGTGGCGAAGGCGGAGTCGGGGGCGACCTCCAAGGCCTCTTCGTAGGTCTTGATCGCCTGGTCGAACTTGCCTTGGACGCAGTGAACGTTGCCCAAAGCCACCAAAGGAACCTCGCTCTTGGGCGCCAATACGACAACGCCTTCGAAGACTTCCTTGGCCTCTTTGTAACGCTGCATGCCGAGATAAAGATAACCCGATTCGAGCAGGATGCGCAGGTCCTCACTGGGTACTGGGATCATAGAAACCTCGGATAAAAAAATGGGTAAATGGTATGCTAGCATAACCATTTACCCAAAATTTTATAGTGTTTTCTGCTACTTTCTCCGCAAATTCTGCGAATTTGCTGCGCGGCCCGGCCAAGCCGTGATTCCTAGACTTCGCAAACTCTACGAGTTCGCTGCGCGGCCCGGCCAAGCCGGGCCTTGCCACATTAGGCCCGGACGTTACGAATCGCATTGAGCTTGGCGTCGGAATCGGTCTTAGCGATGTTCGACATCATCTGGCTCATCTGGGAGACGTTCTGAACCTTGGTCTGGAGAGCCAGGAAGGTCAGGTTGTTGTTCATCATCGAATCGATCTGGCTATTGAACTGGCCGGTTTGATCCGCACCGGCCGGCATGCCAGCGCCGGGATAACCGGGGGCCGAACCGAGGCCGCCCGCGATAGGACTACCGCCGCCGGCACCGGGGTAACCGGGAGCCCCGCCTGGAGGGGCCAGGAACTTGCCGGTGCCGCTGCCATAAGAAAGGCCGGGGGGGACATAGCCGGGGGTTTGACCGCCGCCCAAGGTCGAGAGCGCCGCGCTGGTGATGGCCCCACCCTTCATTCCCATGAACGGAGTGGCCGCGCCCGCCGCCGGGCCGGCGATGCTGATGACGTCGGAGGCGATGCCCAGGGCCTTGCCGAAACCTCGATCGCCCACCACGTCCTGACGGTTTTGAAAACTCGCGTCTTGGCGAAGCATTTCCCGAGTCTGATTGTTGATCGGGGTAAATCCTTGGTTGGTCACATAAGTGTCGGCCATCGGTTCTTCCTCCTAAAAAGCCCCTGGGAAATCCAATTTCCCATGCTCGTGTACTTCGCAAATTCTTGCGAATTTGCTGCGCGGTTGGAGCAAGTCCAACCTTGCTTCCCCAATTATCGAGGAGGCCGAGAGGCAAAGTTGCGGCGGGAGAGGCCTCCCCATAAAAAAATCAGGGTTTTCCAGCCTCTTTCTTGAGGACCTCCATCATTTGATATTTTAGCTTCAGCAGCTCTTTAAATAAATCCATGGTCAGCTCATAGGCCCGCATCGCCTTCTTGGCGGCCTTTCCCGGGCCCAAGCCGCTTTTCTTCTTGGCGACTTTCTGGAGCTCCTCGAAAGACTCGCCGAAGCTTTTATTCACTGCGTCAAATTCCTCGGTCTCCACCAGCTTTTCGATGCGGGGGTAACCGGCGGTCAGGGGTTCTTCTTGGTTGTTTTTGGCCATAAGTCCTCGCGGAGGGCGGTTGTGTTGAAATCATTAAAAAAGCGGGCTCTGTCTTTGTCAAGCATGTCATCGGGAAATGTAGGGGCGCCCCTTGCGGGTGCCCCGAAACGGGCGGTCTTCGGCGGACCGGGCAGCCGCAAGGGCTGCCCCTACTGGGCCGGCTGCAGCTTGACGATCAAAGGCTTGATGGCCGAGAGCGGAACCTGAACACGGGTTTCATAGGGCTTGAAACCGTCTTTTTGGACGTTGACCCGGTAAGAGCCGACCAAAAGGTCCGATAGAATCACCGGCGTCGCCTGGCCGATGGGATTGCCATTGATGCTGAGCGCTGCGCCAGCCGGATCGGTCGCCACGTAGAGCACCGATTTCATCGGCGAGATCTTGTGATAGAGGCTCTCGGCGTCGCTCTTGATCTTCTCGTCCTTGGTGTTGAGCACGATGTTGATCAGCTTGACCAAGGCCTGGTCGTTCTGACCCAGGCCGGCATGAGCCTCGGCCGCGCCCAAGTCGGCTTGCTTTTCGTATTCCGGCGCTTCCTTGGCCTTTTGGAAATAAGCCAGGGCTTGATCGTAGGTCTGAGTCTTAAGGAAGGCTTGGCCCAGCAGCATGTGAACCTGGGCCAATTCGGTCGGCTCCGGATTGCGCTTCAGGGCCTCGGCCAGATTGGACACCGCCTCGTTGTATTGACCGGCCTTCAGCAGCTGGCGGCCCTTGTTGATGAACTCGCCGGCCGGGCTGGTCGCCAAATTGAAGTTGGCGGTGTAAGGCGTGTTGAGCTCGATGGTCAGCTCTTTCTCGAAGTCGTTGAAGCCTTCCTTGCGGATCGTCAGCTTATGCCGGCCGGTCGGGAGCTGGCCGGCGAAGGGCGTGTCGCCCATCTTCTTGCCGTCCACCAAGACCTCGGCGCCCGGCGGATTGGTGTTGATCTGAGCCGGGAAGGACTTGATCGCCTCGTCGCTGGCCTCGAGATTGAATTCGGCGGCGGCGGCGCTCATCTCGAACTCGCGGCGGTATTTCACCGAATTGACGGTCGAGGTGCTGCCTTCGAGCGTTTCCGGCATCCGAACCTCGGCCACATAGCTGCCGTAAGGCAAATAAACCGGCGTCTCGAAGGACAGGTTGTTGATCTTCAAGGGCTTGGCCTGGGTGGCGCCGGGCGGGAATTTGCCCTCGAGATAAAGCTCGCCGTTCTTCGGCAGGGCCTTCACCTTCAATTGGCCGAGCTTGGCTTGGAAGTTGGCCGGGACGACTTCGTCCTGCTTCTGGACCTGGAAGCTCAGCTTCTCGGTCCACTTCTCGCCGATGCCGTCGAGGAAGTACTCGGCGGTCAACTCTTGGGGCTGACCCACCGGAACTTGGACGCTGACCTTGAAAGGCGTGGTGCCCAGCTCTTTCTCTTTATAGAAAACCTTGGCCGGCACCGGCTTGGCGTCGGCCTCGATGAAGACCGGCAGGGTTTGGCCGGCCGGAGCTTCGGCCGGCGGCGTCAGGACCTTGGGCTTCTCGCCGCTGGGAGCGGCCGGAGTGGTGGCCTTGGGCTTCTCGGACACCTTGGTCTTGCCTCCGCCCAGCGAAGCTTTGAGCTTGTCCAGGGCGCCCGACCGGTAGGCCAGATATCCGCCCCCGCCCAGGATGCCGAAGATCACCAACAGAATAAGAAGATTGCGCGCGGCCTTGGAAGGCGGCTTGGCGGCGGCGGTCGCGGCCGGAGGAACCGGCACCATCGGCGCCGCGGCTTGCGGAACGACGGCCTGTTCTTGCGGGATGATTCGCTCCTCGGGCTGCTCGATCTCGAGACCCATCGGCACGATCGGCTCCGGTTCGGGCTCCGGCTCCGGCAGGTCGGCCAGCAATTCGGCGGCCGAAGCGTCGGGGCCCGGCGCCGCCGGGGACTCGGTATGCGGCGTATGCTCTTCCTTGGCCTCGCCTTCGAAGGGCTCGTCGGAGGGCTCCTCCAGGAAACGCAAAGTGTAGATGCCCACCTTGATCGTATCCATGTGCTTGACCGGCATCTCGCCTTGAATCTTTTTATTGTTGAGGAAGGTTCCGTTGCGCGAGCCGATGTCGCGCACCGTGAAGCCATGGCCGGTCGATTGCAAAACGGCGTGGGAGCGGGAGACGCTATTGTCCTCCAGCATGATGCTATTGGTGGAAGCTCGGCCGAGAGTCAGCTCTTTTTGATAGGCGACGGTGAACCAGGCACCCTGCTTGGGCCCCTGAACGATTTCCAACAGGGGATAGGCCTCAGGACCTCGCATGGGTCCTTTCGACGTGCGCTCGATGTCGTCATAGGCCTTGATGAAAGTGTTCTCTTCAGCGCCGCTTTTATAAGGACCCTTCATTTTTTCCTCTGTTTATGCGGGGCGGGTAGCATAAAATCTTGATATTGCAAAGAAATAAACTACAATCGTTAAGCTTGTCCCGCGCGTAATGCGTGTGTAGGAGTGCTTTTGTGACCCGCTTATCCCCGATTCTAGCCGTGCCTCTCTTCGCGCTCATCCTTTTTTTTCCAACCATTGTCACAGCGCGTTATGTCGTTCGCCCGCTGGATCAAGCCGTTTTCCATAACAACCAAGGTGTGAGCTACCTCAATATCGCCGATCCTGAAAAGGCGTTGTTCGAATTCAAGACCGCCACCGAGATTTCGCCTGAGTATACCGAAGCTTGGAACAACATGGGAATCACCTATATGTACTTGAAAAAGTACGACCAGGCGAAGGAGGCCCTGCTCCGCTCCATCAAGATCGACGGCGACTACCCCTCGCCTTACAACCACATGGCTTCGCTCTACTACACGCTGGAGGATTACAATCAGGCCTTGGAATGGGCCAACAAGGCGATCAAAAAAGACAAGAAATTTGCCGATGCCTACTACAACAAGGGCATCATCCTTCGGGAGCTGGCTCGGAAAACCGGGAATAAATCTTATTATGCCGACGGCGAGCAGGCTTTCCGGCTCGCCACCGAAGCCAATTCTCGCCACTATTTGGCCAATCTCGAGCTAGGCAACATGTACAAAGCCCAGGGGAAGCTGGACGAGGCGATCATTCGCTACAAAGTCGCCCTGGAAATCCAACCTTCGGCGGCCAATGCCTGGAAGGAGCTGGGCGCACTCTACCTGCAAAAAGGGGATAACAACCGGGCCCAATTCGCCTTCAACAAGGCCATGCAGGCCAATCCCCAGGCCACCTCTTCTCATCTCGACATGGGCCTCTATTACATCCAGGAGAAGAACTACGTCCTGGCCGAAAAGGAGCTTTCGCTCGCCCGCCAAGCCGACCCCAACAATCCCCGGATCCTCTTCAACCTGGCCTACGCCAAGTTCAGCCAAGCCGAGGACGTCCGCGGCCGCAGCGGCCTGGACGCCGCCATGCCGATCTACCGGGAATCGATCAATTACTATAGCTCGCTGGTCCGAGCGGTGCCGAACTACGCCGATGCGGCCTACAACCTGGGCTACGTCTACCTGCGGATGGGCGACACGACCAGCGCCTCCGAGTGGTATCAAAAAACCCTCAGCATCGACGCCAACTATCCCCGGGCCCTCTTCGGCCTGGGAGCCATCCAGCTCCAGAGCGGGAACACCGCCTCGGCCGTCGACTACCTTTGCAAGTTCACCAAGGTGGCGCCCCAAGATTTGCAGGCTTCGGTCGACGCCGCGCAAAAAATCATCGCCCAAAACGGGAAGTGCAAGTAGACTCGGCTCCGCTTAATAACGTCCGATGCCCAAGCTGATCATCCAAAATACCAAGACGCAGGAAGAGCAGGAGTACACGCTGCCCCAGGACAGCATCGTCTTCGGCCGGATCAACACCTGCGACATCGAGCTGCCGATCAAGTCGGTCTCGCGGCGCCACGCCGAGATCGTCCGGGAGGACGCCGATTACTTCCTCTCCGACCTCAAGAGCGGAAACGGGACCTTCCTCAACAATCAAAAGATCAAGCCCTTGGAGAAGAATCTCCTCCGCTCCGGCGACTTGATCCGGATCGAGGACTACGAGATCCGCTTCCTCCTCACCGAGGACAGCATGGACCACCCGGTGGAGGAAGACACCGACACCGACATCCTCGAGATCAAGCTGATCAAGAAGATGATGAAGGCGCTCGACACCGACGAGACGCCGAGCCTCGAAGTCCTGAACGGCGTCGCCGCCGGCAAGAAGCTCCCTCTGCCCGAGAGCAAGCAAGAATTCATCATCGGCCGCGACAGCGCCGCCGACCTGACCATCGACGAGAACGTCATCAGCCGCCAGCACGTCAAGCTCGAGCGCAAATGGGGCGGCATCGTCATCGTCGACCTCCAAAGCAAGAACGGGACCTTCGTCAACAACGACCGGGTTGAGGAGAAACTGCTCCGCGACGGCGACAAGGTGATGCTGGGGACGGTGAAGCTGCTCTACCGCAATCCCAAGGACGTCAACCTCGAGATGATCAGCCAGGAAATCTCCAAGAAGAAACGCGAAGCCGCGATGCGCGAGGCCGAGATCCTGGCCCAGAAGCAATTGGAAGAAGAGCGAGCCGCCAAGAAGCGCGAGGAAGAGGAGCGAGCCCGCCAAGAAGCCGAAGCCAAGGCGGTCCAAGCGGCTTTGGAAAAGGAAAAGCTCGAGGCCGAAGAGGCCGCTCAACCGCCACCCGATATGCCCCCTGCCCCGCCGCCCGAGGCGGCGCCGGCCCCAGCTCCGACCTCCGCCCCCACTGCGGCGTCGGCCGCAGCGTCGGCCGCCGGAGGCAAACCCGGCTTCTCCACGATGGAGAAGCTCATGATCCTCGCCGGCATCTTGGTCGGCGTGGTCGCCTTAGTGGGATTGGTGATGCTGCTGCTGAAATAATCGCCGATGAAAAATTCTTTTGCGACCTTACCCCCTTTGAAAAAGGGGGGCTGAGGGGATTTAAAGACGTTGCAACGCAATGAGCTTCGATTCCTAGGCTTTTTCCTCCAGCGACCGCTTTAAATCCCCCTTGATCCCCCTTTTTCAAAGGGGGATAAGTTTTCGGGCCCAAAGCAGCAAAGAAATCGTGAATAGAAGCCCCAGCCAGACCGGGCTCGCCTTAGCGTCGCCCCTGGGATTCAAGCGGCAACCTCCGTCGCCCCCACCCTCGCCTGGATTCACCAACGTCAGGGCCGCCTGATTGTTGGCGTTGTTCGAATCGATCACGCTCCCGCTCACAGTGGAAACGAGGCTGAAGGGCAAGGCCGCGACCTTGAGGTTCAAGGTGACCGTCGCCGAGGCTCCGTTGTCCAGCTCGCCCAAGGCACAGCTCACCGCACCCTCGCCGATCGTGCAGGTTTCGGGAGCGGCCGCCAGCCCGCTGAATGATCCGAGCAATAAGGTGCTCAGCGTCACCTCGGAAACCGCATCCGGCCCTTGGTTGGTCACCACCGCGGTGAAGGTTACCAAGTCCCCGCTCTGCGCATCGGCCGGATCGGCCGAGAGCGTCACCGCCAAATCGGCGGTCGGCGTGAAGGGCTCGGCGCTGTCGCCGAGGAAGCGGGCCAAGGCGAAATTATTGAAGGCGCTGGCCGAACCGGCATCGGAGGCTCCGGAAAGGACGATTTTACCATCGGTCTGAAGGGCCATCGATCGCGCGGCCGAATCGCTGCAGAGGCAGGAAAAATCCTGGAGGACGATTCCGGCTTGGCCGAAGCCGAAGTCGAGATCCCCTCCGCTGCCATAGCGCAAAAGTGCGAAATCGTCGCCGAAGCCGTTGGCGTCGGAGGAGCCGGCCGCCAAGATCTTGCCGTCGGCTTGGATGGCCAAGGCATTGGCTTTGTCGGCGCTGCCGTCGATCGCTTCGGTGACGACGATGCCGCCGCTGCCGAAACCGGCGCCGCAGGCCGAGCCGTCGTCCAGGCTGCCGTCGCCGCAAACTCGAACCAGGACGACATCATCGTCGCTGCCGTTGTTGGCGAAGCCGGCGCCGACCGCCTTGCCGTCGGCTTGAAGCGCCAGCGACGTCAATTGATCGGCATCCCCGACATCGATCACCCGCTCGCCGGTCGAGTTGAAGGCGCTGCCGCCACAGCTTCCGGAATCGAGGCTGCCGTCGGGGCAATAGCGCGCAAAGGCCAGGTTCTCCTCGCCCTCGGTGGCGAAGCCGGCGGCAAGGATTTTGCCTTCATTCGCATCGCCCGCCGGATAGACCGCCACGCCGCGGGCCTCGTCGGCACCGCCGGCGAAGTCGGTCAGGACCGTCCCGGGCGGCGATCCCGCGGGATTGAAAGTGCCGTCCAAGGATCCGTCGGAGTTGTAACGGGCCAAGGCGAAATCGCGGGTGCCGTCGGCTTCGGAATAGCCGGCGGCCACAATCTTGCCGTCGGCCTGAAATGCCAGTCCCAGGACTCGGCTGTCGCCGCTGCCGAGCTCGGTGGTCACCGTTCCGCCGCTGCCAAAAGCCTGATCGCCGCAGTTCGCGCCATCGTCCAAAGCTCCATTGGGACAGTAGCGAGCCAAGGCGAAGCTGTTCGGCGGGTCCTCGATGGAGGTTCCAGCCGCCAGGATCTTGCCGGCGTTGGGATCCCCGGGCGGATAGATCAGGGCCGCCGTTGCCAAATCATCGCCGGCGATATCGGTTTCGATCACTCCGTTGGTTCCGAAAGAGGTATCGAGCGAACCGTCAGGGTTGTAACGGGCCAGGGTGAAGTCGTGGACGGCCGTTTGAGTGAAGCCCACGGCGACGATCTTCCCCTCGTTGGGGTCGCCCGGCGGATGGATCGCCACCGCGAGAGCGGCGTTAATCCCCGGTGTCCCGGTCAAAATGTCGTGGGGATCGGTGAGAACCAGGCCCTGGATCCCGAAATTGAAATCGAGGTTGCCGGGGGCCGCTTGGGCTTTGGTTCCGGCAAAGACGAGAGAACATACCAGGATGATGGCCATCCTGCGCAAGAGGATTCGCATGGCGCTATTCCTTACCTGATTTTGCCCGAGCCCTTTTTGAAAATACTAGCGACTGACCGACTCGACGAAGATCTGCACGCGGCGGTTCTGCTCGCGGTTAGGCTCGTCGGTGTTGGGCACCAGCGGGTTGGCCTCGCCGAAGCCGGTCACCGTCCCGATGCGGCTCGGATCGATGCCTTGCCCTTCAAGGTACGTCGCGGCGGCCTGAGCCCGGCG
Source organism: bacterium (assembly GCA_035281585.1). NCBI lineage: Bacteria > bacterium. The sequence continues at coordinate 32,356 of DATEDP010000113.1, read as the reverse complement.
TTGGGATAGACGATCATTGTAACGATTGGTGCCAAGGTCGCAGGTGTAGCCGTCGATCTTGACCTTGGTGATCTCGGGGTGGGCTTTCATGAAGCCGGCGATCTTATCCAAGGTCGGCTTGCTGATGTCGCGGATCACCGCCTTGTCGAATTCGAAGTAGATTTTGTCTTGGGCGGTCAATTCGTCGCCGACCTGGACTTCGGAGATCTCGGGCGGCGGCGCGGTCACGTCGGCCACCGGCCGCTTGGTGTAGGTGTAGCCGACGAAGAGCCGGTAGTCGGGGCTGCCGATGCCGTTGCTGAGGCCGAAGCCGGCGCCGGCGTTGATGTCGTGGTTCTTGGCCCAGGTGTAGCGGAAGCCGCCCCGCGCCTCGGCCGGCGTCGTCCGGCGGGTGAAGAAGTCGCTGGTCACCGTGGCCATGTCGACCTCACCGATGAACTTCAGGCGCTCCTTGAGGATGTCGACGCTGATGCCGAAGCCGGCCAGGAATTGGTCGTTCAGCACGTTTCCGCCGATGTCGACCACCCGGTCGCGGGCGAGGTAGCCGACGTTGAGGGCCAGGGTCACCCGATCCTTGATCTTGCCGTCGATGACGACCTTGGCGCCGCCGGCGAAGCTGCCGTTGCCCAGAAAATCCGAAGCGCCCGAGGAGGTCGGGAAGTAAATGAAAGGCAGGATCGCGATGCCGACATGCTTGGTCTCGCGGTCGAGGAGCCGGAACTTCAGGACCAGCTGGATGTCGCCGATGTCGAAGTTGTTTTCGTCGCCGCCCAGGATGACGGGAGCGCGGAGCCCTTCCCAGAAATAAATCGGGATCTGCAATCCGACGGTCATCCAGTCGAGGACGCCGACGCTGCCGACGATGTTGCCGGTCAGCAGGTGATCGACGACGCCGGCGGTCCGGTCGAAATCGGCGTTGCCGAACTCATAGGGCTGGTGAGCGTAATCCAGATAGAAGCCGACGTGGAAATTACGCTGGAGCATGGTCGGCGAGCTGTAGATCGTGAAGTAGTCCGAATCGTCGACCGTCGGGTTGAAGGTATTGACCGAGAAGGAGGTCGTCAGGGCCTGGGCCTGGAAACTCACGGCGCTCAAACCCAGTAACAAGGCCAGGGCCAGGCCCTTCTTAGCCATTCGCCGAGTCAAATAGAAGATCGGTAGCATCAGGATCATCCCCCATAGCCAATGTTGTCCGATTCGCATATTTCCCTTTCCGCTCAAGCTTGCAAGGCAGCCGCCTTGGGTGTCGATGCAGCCGGTGGCGCTGGGATCTTCGCCGGCGACGCAGAGGCTGCCGCAAAGGCCGTCGAAGAAGATCTGGTCGGTGGCGCATTGGATGCACTTCCCGACCTCCTCACCGTCGATGAGGCAAATGCATTCGCCGTCGGCGGCAAAGAAGACGTCGCCGTCTTCGCAGCCGACGTTGGTCGGCTCGCAGATGCCGTCGAGGCAGATTTCCGAGCAGCCGCTGGTGGTGCAACAGTCGGAATCCCCATTGCAAGCGTCCCCCGGAACCGATTGGGAGGAACGAGGAGTGAACTGAATGAAGAGAACCGACAGCAGCAGGAAAAGGACCGGCAACAGGGTATAGCTTAGCGAACGTCCGTGCTGGCGAAAGAACAGACCCATGGGCTCCTTTTCCTCGGGGAAATCAGGCCTTGTTTTAAAAAAGGCGATCCCAGAACACAAGCAAAATTAACGGGTTTTTAGCTTCCGCCGCCGGCCCTGAAGCCAGGCGCCGCCCAGGCTCAAGCCAGCCCCGATCCAAGCCCAAACCGAGGGCCTGGCGGCGGTCGGGCTCAAATCGGCCAGGCACCCACCTTGGGTGAGGACCGGCGTTGGCGTCGGCGTGGGCGTGGGAACCGGAATCCCTCCGGCCGTGACCGTCTTGGTGTCGGTGACGATGGTGGTGCAGCGAGTGCGGCAGCTCAAGGTCAAGGTGTAAGCGCCCGGGGCGGTCGCGGTGAAGGTCGGGGTCAAGGTATCGGCGCCGCTCAAGGTCGCGCCGGCGGCCGGGTTGACTGTCCAGATCACCTCGAAGCTGGCCGGATCCGAAAAAGGCTGGGTGATCTCCGGGGTCACGGTGCAGCTGGCGCCGGAGACGGCGACGGCCTGGTTCAAGTCCGCCGTCTGATCGGCACCGGCAATGGCGCCCACCGTTTCCAAGCCGTTCATGAAGATGACGGCATTCCGGTCGGGACCGGGCGGAATGTCGGCTAGCACCATAATGTCATCGCCGCCGGCTTGGTCGAAATCGGCGGTGTCGATTCCATCGGCGAAGGTGCCGCCGATAATGAGGGCGATCGGAGAATTCAATCCACCCGAGCCATCGGAAGTGAAGACTCCGACGTTGTTGAAGAGGCTTTCGGCGTCGGTCGAGACTACCGCCACATCGCGGACGTTGTCGTTATTGTAGCAGCCGGTGCTGAGGGCGCTAAGATCCAAGCTTAGGACCCCGGCAAGGGGATAGCCGACGAATTGGGTGTTGGGAAAATTCCCGGTCCCGTCGCCAAAATAATACTGCAAGCCCTGGGGCGCCGGAGTCGGCAAAGTCAGCTCGGGCATCGCGACGACGAGGTCGGTGTTGTTGTCGCCATTGAAGTCCCCGGCCTCGACCGAAGACGGCTCGGGATTGTCGCCGGGATGAGCGGCAAACAGGTCGATGGTCGGCGGGTCGTCGCAGGTGAAGCCGCAAGAGCCGTTATTGAGGCAAACGTTGACCACCTGCTCGGTCGGACCGCTGTCGTTGTGCACGTCGATGGCGGCGGCGACGTCCAGGTCGCCGTCGTTGTCGAAATCGCCGATGGTCAAGGTGGCGTTGTCCAAGAATTCACCCCCGCCGGCGGGGCTCCAGAAGACGTTGAGCGGCACCGAGTCGGCGGCCCCGGCCAAATTTTGCAGGCCCGATCCGTTGTTTCGCAGGATGTTGATTCGGGCCGAGGCGATCGGGCTGGCTTCCGGCGTCTGGTCCTCCACCAACACCACCGCGTCGAGCGCGTCATCGCCATTGCAGTCAAAAAGCGCCGTATTGCGTTCCCCCGAAAAAACGTTGGGAACCTCTTGGAATCGTCCGGCCAGGGCGTAATCGGCTCCCACCGGCACCAGGATGCTGCCGTCGGGTCCAAAGCCGGCTCCCGGATTGAGGACTTGGAGCAGCTCGTCGGTTTCCGTCGAGGCGACCCCGATATCGGCGTTGCCGCTGTCCAAGTTCCCGGCAACGACGTTGCCCGAATCCTCGTCGAGCACGCTCAGATCGTAGTCGAGCGAGGTGTTGAATTGATCGCCCGGTCCCGGCTCGCACGCGGTGGCTCCCGCCGCCCGGTTGATCAGGACACTCAGGTTGGGTGTCGGGGCTGAGGAAGTCTCGGGCCGAAGCGCCACGCAGTCGGCGAAACCGTCGCCGTTGAAGTCGGCGCCGCTGAAAGTCTCGTCCTCATTGATGAAGCGGCAAGCGAGGCTCAGGGCATCGGGAAAAGAAGTGCATGCGTCGCTGGCGCAGATCACCGGCTCGAACTCGCAGGGTCCGTTGCTGTTTTGAAACAAGGTTTGGGCTTGAACCGTCGCTCCGGCCGAAGCGAATGCCAGGGCAGCCACCAGCGTTTTCAACGTCAATTTCATAGTCTCTCTCCGGTGTTGAGATGGATCTCGCCCCTTGAGTGCACGGCGCCGGTTTAACGAAGAAAGGCCCGGATTCCAAGTGTTTTTTAGGATTTCAATTTCAAGTCCTTGAGGGCCGAAAAGGGGGAAAACTCGTCCCGCTGGTCGCAAGAGCAGTCGCCTTGATTGAGGTTCTGGCCGCAGCGCGGGCAAAGCCCCCTGCAATCCTCGCGGCAGAGAAAGCGCATCGGCAGGGCTAGGGTGATCTCCTCGCCCAATATCTCGCCCAGGTCGATCTCCTCGCCGTGGTAAAAGCTGAAATCGAGGTCCTCGGCGCTGAGCTCGATCTCCTCCTCCTCGCTGAGCAGCTCCTCGCGGGGACCGGCGAAATAGGGGACCAAGTGGCGCTGGATCGGGATTTCCAAGTCGGCTTCGAAGGCTTGGCCGCAGCGGGCGCAGACCGGCTTCAAGCGAAGGCGGAGGCCGCCGGCCAGCGAGATGTTCTGCATGGTCTTGTGGATCTCGATTTCGCCCTCGGCCGATTCGGCTTCGGGGTTCAAATCGGGGAACTTCCGGCGGATCAGTCCCGGAAACCAGCCGGCCTCGCGATTCAGCTCCAGGATTTGCCCCTCCTCGGGGATGGCGTTCACATGGATCAGCATAAGAAAAACCCTAGCACATCCGCTTGCCGGGCTCCTAGCGCTTGGGTAATGTCCGGCGCGGAGCATCATGGACATGGCCTCGGCAAAACCCAGCCGCATCCGATTCCTTAAGGTCTACTGGCTGACCCTCACGGTGCTGACCCGTTACCTGAGCCTGGTCTTGCTGAGCAAGGTCTTCGGCGAAACCCGGCTGGAATCGCGCTGGCAAGCAACCCACCTCAAGAGTGCCCGCCAGATCAAGGCCAGCATCTTGGAGTGGAAAGGCCTCTTTATCAAAGTCGGGCAGATGATCAGCATCATGACCCATTTTCTGCCCAAGGCCTATACCGAGGAGTTGGAGGGCCTCCAAGACTCGGTGCCGCCGGCGCCCTACTCCGAAATCGAACGCCGCTTTCGCGAAGAGTTCGGCAAGCCGCCGGAGGCCTTCTTCGCCCGCTTCGAACGCCAAGCCATCGCCAGCGCCTCGCTCGGCCAGGTCCATGCCGCCTGGAGCGCCGAGGGCCGCAAGCTGGCGGTCAAGGTGCAGTACCCCGACATCGAGGAAACGGTCCGCATCGACCTCAAGGCGCTGAAACGGATCTTCTCCCTGCTCCATCTGATCTTCCCGCAGTATGGGTTGAAGAAGACCTACGCCGAGATCCGCGAGGTGGTCCTGGACGAGCTCGACTTCAAGAAGGAAGGCGGGAACCTCGAGCTGCTGGCCCAGAATTTCGCCGCCGAGAAGGACCTGCTCTTCCCCAAGGTCCATTGGGGGCTCTCGACCTCGCGGGTCCTGACTCTGGAATTCATGGAGGGGGTGAAGATCCGCAACGTCAAGGCGCTGCGCGAGCTCGGCCTCGAGCCCCGCGACGTCGCGACCAAGCTGATCCACGCCTACTGCAAGCAGATCTTTCTCGACGGCGTCTATCACGCCGACCCCCATCCCGGAAATTTCCTGGTCCAGGCGGCGGAGGAAGAGGTCGAGGTCCAAGTCGAGGCCGAAAACGAGGGCGAGGCCCCGCGGGTTTTTCGTGAGAAGCGGCTGGTGCCCAAGATCATCATGATGGATTTCGGCGCGGTGGCCCGAATCTCCGAGCCGATGCGCAAGGGCATCGCCAAGTTCTTCGAAGGCATCATCAAGCGCGACAACCAGGTGATCAGCCAGGCGATGAAGGACATGGGCTTCATCGCCAAAACCCAGGATGAGGCGGTCTTCGACAAGATCGTCGAGTTCTTCTACGAAAGGCTCAAGGACCTCGACCTCGAGGAGATCAAGAGCCTCCAGTTCAGCAAATTCCAGCGGCTCGAGGACGTCCTCGAATTCCGCAAGCTCGACATTTCGCTGAAGGACCTCTTCAACACCTTCAACGTGCCCAAGGATTGGGCCTTGCTCGAACGAAGCCTGATCCTGCTGGTCGGACTGACGACCCACCTCGACTCCGACTTGAACCCGGTCTCGATCATCATCCCTTACGCCGAGAAGTTCGTCCTCGGGAAGGACCGAACCTTCGCCGACCTGGTGCTCGACGTGGTCAAGGAAGTCCTGCTCGGCTATCTCAAGCTGCCGACCGAGCTGGAGCGGACGCTCCGCTTGCTCAACAAGGGCGAGCTGGCGGTGGTCTCGAAGACCGCGAGCCGCGACGCGCTCGGACTGCGCTCCGCCCTCCACCGCTTGAGCTATATCTTTCTCGCCCTGGGCGGGCTCAACCTGGGATACCTCTTGCAAAAACAAGGGATTTCCCATTACGAATGGGCCTATTACGGCGCCGGTTTCTTCGGATTTCTTTGCGCGGTCAACTTGATTCGCGGAAAATAAGCGGCGCCGCACAGGAGCCCGCATGGAAGCCAAACCCGTCTCCGCCTCCTCCGCCGAATTCACCCACCTGGTCTTGCCCAGCGACACCAACGCTCTCGGCACCATCTTCGGCGGACGGATCATGTCCTGGGCCGACATCGCGGCCGCCATCGTCTCCAGCCGCCATTGCCGGCGGGCCACGGTCACCGCCAGCATGGACGCGCTGCACTTCATCTCGCCGATCAAGCTCGGCGACATCGTCGTGCTCAAGGCCTCGGTCAACTACACTCACCGGACCTCGATGGAGATTGGGGTCAAGATCGAATCGGAAAATCCCATCACCGGCGAGCGCCGCCACACCGCCAGCGCCTACATGACTTTCGTGGCCCTGGATGAGGCCGGCCGGCCCTGCGATATCCCCCAGGTCCTGCCCGAAACGCCCGACGAAAAACGCCGATTTGAAGAAGGCCAAAGGCGCCGAGCCGAGCGTATCGAATGGAAATCGAGCTTGAAGGCCAAGCGCCCGAATTGATTGAAGAATATGACCGAAGACCAGAAAAACATGCGCCGCGTCGCGATATTCGCGCTGCTTTCGCTGCTCTTTCACGTGCTGCTGGGCGGGTTTTTCTACACGATGCAGGAGAGAATGCGGGCCAAGGCTCCGCCTCCGCCGCCCGAGCAAGAGGTGGTCTGGGTCGATGCCGCCGCCCTGCCGCCCCCGCCGATCCCGGTGGTTTCGGGAGCCAATCTTCAGATCGCCGACATCGCCAAACCCAAGGTCGAGAAGGTCCCGGAGAAGACCCGTTTCGCAAGCAAGTATAATTCCAGTGTTCCCGAGGAGACGGTCGCCCGGGTGCCCAAGAACGCCCGGCTCGACTCCGAGACCGACGAGGACGGCAAGCGCGGCGACAACGCCGACCTCCCGGCGCCAAAGCCCGAGAAGAAAGTCGCGATGAAGGAGCCCGAGCCGGAACCGCCGGCGCCGTCCGAGCTCGAAAAGCCGGAGAAGGAAGAGCCGGCCGAAAAGTCGGTATCGCTCGACGACCTCGCCCTCAAGCCCACCGACTTTAAGGACTACTTGCCCAAAGAGAAGAAGGATTCGAAAAAAGTCGCGATGAAGGAGCCTGCGAGCTCCAAGAAGGAGCGCTTCGAGCTTCCGCGACTCGGCCGGCCCGGCGCTCCGGGCGAGCCCGACAATTTCGTCAACGACTTCTTTCCCGACGTCAAGATCGGCGGCAAGACCTACCTCAACACCGCCGCCTTCCCGGACGTCCAATACTTCACCCAGCTCAAGCGGATTTTCCGGATGCGCTTCAACCCCTCGACGCCGCTCCGGGCCCATTTCGCCGGCAACCGGGTCGTCGTCGGCAAGGTCAACGTCTCGATGGCGGTGACAGTCAGCGCCGACGGCCGGCTCAAGGAGCTCTTCGTCATCAAGTCCTCGGGCATCCCGGGCTACGACGAGGAAGCCCTGCGCACGATCCGCGAATCAGCCCCCTTCGCCGCTCCGCCCGCCAAGGTCATGGAGGGCGGCGAGCTCCGCATGAACTGGAACTTCATCACGTACCTTTAGCAAACACTGGGGACCTCGACGCGTGCTCGGGGGTTTTTGCCCGGTCGGGGAGCCCCGGGGACATCCTCCTCACTTTTTTCCCCGGCCCTCAAGCCGGGCCGGGGAAAGCTTGAACCATCGATGTCTATTGGATGCTTTAAGGTGATCGACGGTTCAAAAGCCGTTCGGAGGAGTCCCCGGGGCTCCCCGACCTACCTTGGGCAAAGATGCAAAAAGAACTAAAGTCTTTCCCGGCAGCACAGTGGTAGGGCGGGGTCGGGGTGGGGATGCCCCCTCTCAAAATATCTCTGCAGGAGGGAGGGCGTAGGAGGGGCAAAAAATCCGACGGAGCAAAAAACTTAGGGGCTGACGAAGGAAGCCACTAAGTTTTATTGCGAAGCGGATTTTTTGACCCGACTAGCCCGACCGGGCAGATTTTTGAGAGGGGGCATCCCCACCCCGACCCCGCCCGGGCAAAAAGGCAAAAGCCGGCAGCACCACAAACTCCCTTTGTCCTTGATCCCACCCCAATCCCCGACTATCAAACAAGCATGGAAAAGCTGGTCAAAGGCATCCTCGAATTCCGCCGCAATCTCTCGCCCGAGGTCCGCGAAAGCTTCGCCAAACTCGCCCTGGGACAAAAGCCCGACGTGCTCTTCGTCGCCTGCTCCGACAGCCGGGTCGTCCCCAACCTCTTCGCCTCGACCAACCCCGGCGATCTCTTCGTCGTGCGAAACGTCGGCAACTTGGTCCCGAGCTGGGAAGAGCTCGGCGCCGGCAAGGGCGATTCCTCGGTGGGCGCGGCGTTGGAGTTTTCGGTGGGGGCGCTGAAGGTGAAGGATATCGTGATCTGCGGCCACTCCGAGTGCGGAGCCATGCAGGCCTTGATCGAAAAGCCGGTCAACTCCGAGATGCCTTATCTTTCCTCCTGGCTCAAGAACGGCCTGCCGGCGATGAAGGAAAAGAAGCTTCCGCTCCAGGAAACTCCCGGCCTGAGCCAAGCCAACCGCCTTTCCCAGCTCAACGTCCTCATGCAGATCCAGCATCTTCGAACCTACCCCTTCATCCGCAGCGCTTTGCGCAAAGGCGTGCTGCGCATCCACGGCTGGTGGTTCGACATCCACAATGCCGAGGTCCACGCCTACAAGAGCGGCATTCAGAGTTTCGTGCTGATGGATGAGAAGGAGGTCGAGAACACCCTGCTCGACCTGGAGAACACCAACGCCTAAGCCTTGGGATCGAGCTCCCCGCCGGGAATGGCCGCGGTCGGGACGTAGACGAACTTCGGTTCTTTGGCCGCCTTGACCTCGTCGAGCCGCCGGACCTTGGGAACGTGGGGCGCGGCTTTGACCAAGTCCGGGTCCTCGCGGCACTCCCGGGCGATCTCCTTCATCGAGCGGATGAAGCGCTCCAAGGTCTGGAGGCTCTCGGTCTCGGTGGTCTCGACCATCAAGGCGCCGGCGACGACCAGCGGAAAATAAATCGTCGGCGGATGGTAGCCGTAGTCCATCATCCGCTTGGCAATGTCGGCGGTGGTGACGCCGTTTTTCTTCTGGAGCTTGTCGGAGAAAACGCATTCGTGCATGCAGACGCCGGGATAGGCGAGCTGGAAATCGCCTTCGAGCTTCTTGCGGACGTAGTTGGCGTTGAGCACCGCCCGTTGGGCGACTTGGCGCAGGCCCTCGGCGCCCATCTCCCGGATGTAGGTGTAGGCCCGGACCAGCATCCCGAAATTCCCGTAGAAAGCCTTGACCTTGCCGACCGAGCGCGGCCGCTCGAAGTCCCAGGCGTAGCCCGAGTCCTTTTTCACCACCACCGGCCGGGGCAGATAGGGCTCGAGGATCTTCTTCACCGAAACCGGGCCTGACCCGGGACCGCCGCCGCCGTGCGGCGTCGTGAAGGTCTTATGCAAGTTGAAATGGAGGACGTCGACGCCCATGTCGCCGACCCGGGCCATGCCGACCAAGGCGTTCTGGTTGGCGCCGTCGCAGTAGACCAAGCCGCCCTTGGCATGGACGATCTCGGCGATCTCGGCGATGCCCGACTCGAAGAGGCCCAAGGTATTGGGGTTGGTCAGCATGATCGCGGCCACGTCCTGGTCCATCGCCGCCGCCACCGCTTCGGGCGTGAGGATGCCCTCGGGACCGGTCTTGATGGTGACGACTTTGTAGCCGCAGGCCGCGGCGCTGGCCGGGTTGGTGCCATGGGCGGTGTCGGGGATCAAAACTTTCTTCCGGGCGTCGCCCTGCTCGGCCAGGTAGGCCCGGATCATGAGGAGACCGGTGAACTCGCCCTGGGCGCCGGCCGCCGGCTGGAGCGTCGTCGCGTCCATGCCGCTGATCGCGGCCAAGTAGTCCTGGAGATGGAACATCAGCTCGAGGGCGCCTTGGATATCCTCTTCCGGCGCCAGCGGATGGAGCTTCACGAAGCCGCTCATCCGGGCCACCTCCTCGTTGACCTTGGGATTGTATTTCATCGTGCAGGAGCCCAAGGGATAAAGGCCGGTGTCGATGGAGTAGTTCCACTGCGAAAGCCGGGTGAAGTGGCGGATGACGTCGAGCTCCGAAACTTCGGGCAGGAGCGGCTCGGCCGAGCGGAGCAAGCCGGCCGCGATCTCCTCGCCGGGATCGCTCAGCGGAACCTCGACCTCGGGCAAGGAATATCCTTGCCGGCCCGGTGCGCCACGCTCGAAGATCGTCGGCTCGGCGAAGATCATGCCGCGCTTGCCGGGACCGGTTTTTTTGAGGTCGTTTGAGCTCATAATATTACCAATGCATATTCCCCCCCTTTGAAAAAGGGGGAATCAAGGGGGGATTTAAAACGTCGGCCTGCCAATGAATTCCGCTTCGGCACCTGCCACGGCTTTAAATCCCCCCTGCCCCCCTTTTTCAAAGGGGGGTTACAAAACTTCTCGCAGCGCCCGGATGTACTCATCCATCTGGCTTTTGCTGTTCATTTCAGTCGCGCAGACCAGTATCGCCCTCTCCAAGCCCGGGCCCCAGCTGCCGAGAGCAATGCCGCCGGCGATGCCCTTGGCATGGAGCGCGCTCAGGACTTGCTTAGGGTCGGAGGGCAGGTCCAAGACGAATTCGTTGAAGTGCGGCGCGGCGAAGAGCCGCTTCACGCCCGGCACCTTGGTCAAGCCATCCCGCAGGTAGCGGGCGTGGGCGTAGTTGATCTCGGCCAATTGCCGCAAACCCTTGGGCCCGAGCAGCGAGAGATAGACCGTCGTCGCCAGCGCACAGAGCGCCTGGTTGGTGCAGATGTTGCTGGTCGCCTTCTCGCGGCGAATGTGCTGTTCGCGGGTCGAAAGGACCAGAACGAAGCCGCGCTTGCCCTCGGCGTCGATCGTCTCGCCGACCAGTCGGCCCGGCATCTGGCGAACGTATTCCTTCTTGGTGGCGAAGAGCCCGAGATAAGGGCCGCCCAAATTGAGAAAGTTGCCGAAGGAGGCCCCTTCACCGACCGCGATGTCGGCGCCTTGCTTGCCCGGCGGCTCGAGCAGGCCCAGGCTCAAGGCTTCGCTGAAAGAGGCGATCAGCAGCGCGCCGGCCTGGCGGGCGGCGGCCGAGATCTTGGCGGTCTCCTCGATCACGCCGAAGGCGTTGGGCGATTGGATGCAGACCGCGGCGACTTGGTCGTTCAAGAGCTTTTGCAGCGCCGCTCCGTCGAGCCGGCCATCGGCGCCGCGCGGCACCTCGACGATCTGGCAGCCGATGTTGCTCAGGTAAGTTCTCACCACCTCGCGGTACTCGGGGTGGATCGAGCCGGCGAGCAAAACGGTGTCGCGCTTTTCGTCGCTCAGGCGCAGCGCCATCAGCACCGCTTCGGCCAGGGCCGAAGCGCCGTCGTAATTGCCGGCGTTGGCCAAATCCATCCCGGTCAACGACGCGATCATCGTCTGGTATTCGAAGATGGCCTGGAGGGTGCCCTGGGAAATCTCGGGTTGGTAAGGCGTGTAAGAAGTCTGGAACTCGCCGCGGCCGGTGATGGTGGAAACCGCGACCGGAATGTAATGATGGTAGGCGCCGCCGCCGAGGAAGGAGGATAGGCTGTCGACGGTCTCGTTATCCCGGCCCAAAGCCTTGAGGTGGCGCAGCAAATCGATCTCGGAGAGAGCTGGCGGCAGCTCAAGCCGGCCTTGGAACCGCAATTTTTCGGGAATGACCTTGAATAAATCGTCGGGGCCTTGGATGCCGATGGCCTCCGACATCCGGCGGATCTCTTCGGGGGTATGGGGCAGATAGCGCATGCCGCCTTATTCGCCCTCTTCTTCTTCCTCGATCAGCTTTTGGTAGGCCTTGGCGTCGAGCAGCTCTTTGATTTCCTCGGGCGATTTGAGCTTGATCCGGATCATCCAGCCCTCGCCGTAAGGATCCTCGTTGATGACCTCGGGACTGTCGAGGAGAGGATCGTTGCTCTCGATGACGGTGCCGGTCAAGGGCACGTAGAGATCGCTGACCGACTTGGTCGACTCGACGACGCCGAAGGTGTCGCCCTTTTCGATGGTTTCCTCTTCCTCGGGAAGCTCGACGAATACGATGTCACCCAATTGCTCCTGGGCAAAGTCGGTGATTCCGACGGTGGCGACGTCTCCTTCGACTCGGACCCATTCGTGCTCGGTGGTGTATTTCAGGTCTTCGGGAAAATTCATAAAGCGCCGGCTCCTGCCCCTATTTTTCGATTTAGGAAGGGAATTTTCGTGATTTTTGCTTTCTTCATTTTACCCCTGATGTCAACGAAAATTTCCCCGCCCTCGACGCCGGCATCGGCGTCGAGGAGCGCGGTGGCGATGCCAACGTTGAGCGAGGGACTGAAAGTTCCGGAGAGGGTCGCGCCGATCCGATCGGCCCCGCGGTAAACGGCGAAGCCTTCGCGCGGAATGCCCGGCTCCTCCATCCGCAGGCCCCGCACTCTCTTGGCCACACCCTTGGCCTTGGCCTCCAACAGCGCCGGCTTGCCGATGAAATCCTTGGCGTCGAGCTTGACCACCCAGCCGAGCCCGGCCTCCCAAGGCCCGAGGCTCTCGTTGAGCTCATGGCCGTAGAGCGGATAGCCCATTTCGAGCCGCAAAGTATCCCGGGCTCCCAAACCGACCGGCACCAAGCCTTCGGAGCGGCCGGCCGCCAGCAACTCTTCCCAAAAATCCAAGAGAGCCTTGGACTCGAGGAAGAACTCGCAGCCCTCCTCGCCGGTGTAGCCGGTGCGGGCGAGCAGAACCGGAGCCCCGGCGATCCGCAGCTCCCGGCAATGGAAGCGGTCGACCGAAGCCAAATCGAAGCCGAGCTTGGCCAAGACCCGAGGGCTGGCGGGCCCTTGCAGGGCGATCATGCCCATTTCGGGGCTGCGGTCGGTCAGCTCGGCATCGGGCTTGAGGTTGGCCTTCATCCACTCCCGGTCCTTGTCGATGTTGGCGGCATTGACGCAGACCAGGAAGCGGTCGGGCTTCAGACGATAGACGATGATGTCGTCGACCGCTCCGCCCTTCTCGTTGAGCAGGAGCGAATATTGGGCTTGGCCGTCGCGGAGCCGGGAAACGTCGTTGCTCGTCAGCCATTGGAGGGCGTTTTCGGAGCCGGCCCCGCTGATGAAAATCTCGCCCATGTGGGAGATGTCGAAGAGACCGCAGGCTTCGCGGACGGCCTTGTGCTCGGCCAGCACCCCTTCGTAGGAAACCGGCATGTCCCAGCCGCCGAATTCGACCATCTTGGCGCCGTGACTGCGATGCCACTCGTAGAGCGGAGTTTTTAGAGCCATTGGGAAGCATCTCCTGTGTCATCCGGAAACCCATCGCGCCAAGTCACTCCGCAGGGATTCCTCGTCGCTTTGCTCCTCGGAATGACAATGCATCAAAGTCCCGCTCGATCCAAAATCTGCGGCACCAAGTCCTCGCGGCCCACGGTCATGATGTGGACGCCATGGGCCCGGCCCTTGAGCTCCCGGATTTGCTGGGCCGCGAAGTCGATGCCGACCTGGAGCGGCTCGGAGCTGCCGTTGAACTTGGCGATGATCTCGTCGGGAATCTTGATGCCCGGAACGTGGGCATTGAGGAAGGCCGCTTGCTTCGGCCCCTTGACCAACAGGACGCCGATCAGGCTCTTCACTCGCTGCTCTTCGCAATAGCGGTGGAAAGCCTCGACTTGGGCCAGGTCGTAGACCGGCTGGGATTGGAAAAAGGCCGCCCCGTGCTTGATCTTCTCTTCCATCTTTTGAAAGAAGGCCCGGTTGCCGAAGTTCTTCGGGTCGACGGCTCCGCCGACAAAAAAATTCGTTTTGGCGCTGAGCGGATGGTCGCCCATGCTCAAGCCTTGGTTGAGCTTTTCGATGAGCATCATCAGCTTCACCGAGGTGCAGTCGAAGACCGGCTTGGCATCCTTGTGGTCGCCCTGGGCCACCGAGTCGCCGGTCAAGGGCAGGACGTTCTGAATGCCGAAAGCCGCGGCGCCCAGCAGATCGGATTGCAGGGCCAGCCGGTTCCGATCGCGGCAGGCCAGCTGGTAAATCGGCTCCATGCCCTCGCGGATCAGAGCGATGCTCGCGGCCAGCGAGGAAAGCCGCATGATGGCCCTTTGATTGTCGGTGACGTTGTAAGCGACCACCCGGCCCTTGATGAGGCGGGCGTGCTCCAGGAATTCGCCGAGGTCGGCGCCCTTGGGCGGCGCAATCTCGGAAGTGACGACGAATTGGCCGCTCTCCAACTGAGCTTTGAGCTGGGACATCAGCCGGCCGCCGTTCTGGCCGCCTGGAGGGTGTTCCAAAGCAGCATGGTGATCGTCATGGGGCCGACGCCCTTCGGCACCGGCGTGATCCAGGAGGCCCTTTCCAGAGCCGGCTCGAACTCGACGTCGCCGACCAGCTTGCCGCTGGCCAGCCGGTTGATGCCGACGTCGATCACCACCGCCCCGGGCTTGATCCAGCCGCCCTTGACGAATTCGGGCGAGCCGATGGCGGCGACCACTAGGTCGGCCCGGCCAACTTCACCGGCGAGATCGACGGTTTTGGAATGACAAAAGGTCACGGTCGCGTTGCGCTCCAGAAGCATGAGCCCCATCGGCTTGCCTACCATATTGCTCCGCCCCACCACCACCGCCCGTTTGCCGCTGAGATCGTAGCCGATCTCGTCGAGCAGCTTCATGACGCCGAAGGGCGTGCAGGAACGGAAGCAGGGCCGGCCGGTCGCCAAATTGCCCAGGTTGAGCGGATGGAGGCCGTCGACGTCCTTGGCCGGATCGATCTTGGATTGGATGTCGAGGTTGCGCAGGGCCGGCGGCAAGGGCATCTGGACCAGGATGCCATGGACTTGGGGGTCATGGTTGAGGCGGTCGATCAGCTCGAGCAGCTGGGCCGGCTGGGTGTCGGCCGGTAAATCGTGCTGGAATCCGGCGATCCCGGCCTCGCCGCCGGCCTTCGTCTTGTTACGGACGTAGATTTGGCTGGCGGGGTCCTCCCCCACCAAGACCACGGCGAGACCGGGCCGGACCTTCTTTTCACGGACCAGATCCTCGACGCCCGCTTTCACTTCCAAGCGGAGCTTTTGGCTAATGGCCTGTCCGTCGATGATCTTGCCCATTTCAACCCATTAGAAAGCGTACTTCAGGACCACCGGCATGAGCCGGGTCGCAAAGGCGGCATTGTCGCCGTCGAAGACGATGTCGAAAGACACGTCGGAACCGATCTTGAAGTGCTCGCCGATGCCGTACTGCCAACCGAAGACCGGGATGGCGATGTCGCCGAAACCGTTGCCGTCGAAATCGGTGCCGCCGCCGGCGCCGGCGCCGACGAAGATATCGACCTTGGGCGTGATGTTGAAATAGTAGCGGAAGCGGGCGCCGAAGTGGACCGAGTCGGTGCCGCCGGCGGTGATATCGAAGCGGAAGGACAGCGAGGTATGCTCGGTGAAGAAATACTCGGGCTCCAGGCTGACGTCGAAAGCGGCATCGAGGCCGTCGGTGCCCACGAAAACGCCGAGGCCGCCGTTGAAAACGAACTGCCGGCCGCGGGTCTCGGCTTGGGCCGCGGTGACCGAGGCGCTGAGCAGGAGAACGGCTAATAGAAATTTTTTGGCGGTGCGAAAAAAGTTTCGAGACATAATTCGACTCCTATCTTTAAGGGTATCCCAGGGTGACACTTGCGTCCGCAGACAAGCGGTCTGCCCGATAAGTAAAAAAAATTCCGAGGCTTGGCTAACGGCTGGCCTCTTCGGTGTCAACCGATATTTCCCTCGCGGCCACCTTGGTTTGACCCTTGCGATGAAAGCCGAGCTTTTTGGCCGCGGCCAGCGAGAGATCGAGAATGCGATGACGATAGAAGGGACCGCGATCGTTGACGCGAACGACGGCTTTTTCGCCATTGGAGAGATTGGTCAATTCCAGCATGGTGCCGAAAGGCAGGGTTCGCGAAGCGCAGGTCATCGCGTGCATGTTGTAGCGCTCGCCGCTGGCGGTGCGGCGACCGTGGAAGCCGGGGCCGTACCAGGAGGCGAAGCCGATGAAGTCGGGCTCGCTTTCGAGCTCGAGACTTAGCTCGACCGGCGGCGGAGCCTCCATTTCGACACCTCGAAAATGGGAGCGCAGCTCCTTCTTGTGGATTTTGGCTTGGGCGGCGCCGGCGAAAAAGACCAGCGCCGTGGCGAGGGCGGCGGCGAGGATCCGTTTTTGCATCCGCCGGGGCTAACCGTATTAGCAGCCAAAAGTCAATTCAGGAAGCCCCTGTCATCCTGAGCGAAGCGAAGGATCTATGACCACCCTGGTGGGTATGAGATCCGTCGCTTCGCTCAGGATGACCCAGCAAAAAAATCGAAGCGCCCGGGATCATTGACTTTTCCTCGGGATCCCCGCTATCTCTCGATCATGTCCAAAACCGCCAAGCCGCGGCTGCCTCAAACTCGACTGATGGTCGCCGCCTCCGAGACCGACGCCAACCTTTATTGGGCCACCAAGTTCCTCGCTCCCGACCCCATCGTCTTCATCGAGCACCGCAAGAAACGCTACCTCATCTTGAACGATCTCGAAGTCGACCGGGGCCGCAAGGAGGCCGAGGTCGACAAGGTGCTGAGCTATTCCGAGATCGAGAAAAGAATCGCGCCCAAGGCCAAGCGAGCGACGATGTCGGAAGTCATCGCCCACGTGCTCCGCGATCTCGGCGCCAAGGAAATCGCGGTGCCTTCCAACTTCCCCCTCGCCTTCGCCTTGGGTCTCAAGAAGCAGCGCTTCAAGACCCAGGCCCTGCCCGACCCCTTTTATGCCGACCGGGTTTTGAAGACGAAAGAGGAGAAAGCCGCGATCAAGCGTTCGCTGCGCTTCACCTCCGAGGCGATCCAAAAAGCTTACCAGGTGCTCGGCGAAGCCAAGATCAAAAACGGCTACCTGTATTGGCGCGGCGCCAAGCTCACCAGCGAAATCTTGCGGGGCGTCATCAATGTCTACTTGATGGAGAAAAACTGCCTCGGCCTCGGCACCATCGTCGCCGGCGGTGAGCAGGCGGTCGACCCGCACTGCCGTGGCTTCGGCCCGCTCAAGGCCCATCAGACCATCGTCATGGACGTCTTTCCGCGCTCGATGGACACTCAATACTATGCCGACATGACTCGCACCGTGGTCAAGGGCAAGGCCTCCGACGCCGTCCGCAAACAATGGAACACCGTCAAGGAGGCCCAGGAGGGCGCGATCAAAAAGATCAAAGCCGGCGTCAACGGGATGGCGATCCACCAATGGATCCACGATTACTTCGAGGCCCGGGGCTACAAGACCGGGCTGGTGAAGGGGCGGATGCAGGGCTTCTTTCACGGCACCGGCCACGGCTTGGGGCTCGACATCCACGAGGCGCCGCGGGTGTCCAAGATCTCGGAGATCCTTCAGGCCGGAACGGTCGTCACGGTCGAGCCGGGCCTTTACTATTCAGGCTTGGGCGGAGTGCGGATCGAAGACGTGGTCTACGTCAAGAAGGGCGGCTGCGAGGTCTTGTCGCATTGCCCCAAGGTGCTGGAGATTTCTTAACCCTCTCCCCTCGCGGGGTCCAAAAGGCAAACTGGCGACTTAATGTCGCCAGGCAAACTTTTGGACAATGTTAGATTTTTCTGAGCTTGCTGGTGCCCGAAGGGCGGGAGAGGGGAGCGTCAAGTCAATGCTTGCTTTGCCACGCCCCCTCTCCCGGTTCGACTACGTCGAACCGACCTCCCCCGCGAGGGGGGAGGTTAGAGATCCTTCAAGATCTCCGCTTTCTTCTGCTCGTAATCCTTTTCGCTGATCAAGCCCTTATCCTTGAGGCTCTTCAGCTCGGTGAGCCGGGTCTGGGCGTTCTTTTGATCGACCGGCGAAACCGCCGGCTTGGTGGCGGCGGTCGAGCTGGAAGTCGTGGTGGTCACCGAAGTCGGCGCGGCCGCGGCCGGAGTGGCGTTGGCAGTGCGATGGCCCTTCTTGGCGGCCTTCTCGGCCTCGGCCTCTTGGCGAAGCCGCTCGTCCTCGGCCGCCAAATTGGCCGAAATCGTCGGCCAATCGGCCTTAAGGTCGATGATCAGCTCGTCGGTCGAATTGAGGCCGAACTTCTGGCCTTGCTGCGGCTCGATCGTCACGCCGATGCTCTTGGCCTCGTCGATCAGCTTCTGGCCGGTGGTCTTGGCCTGGTAATCGCCCTGGAGCTTGGCCTCGGTCTTGATGAAATCCATGTGCAGCTCGCTGCCGACCACCCACATCCGCACGATCGTCAGCTTGTCGTTGCGAATGATGAAATAGGGCCGCTTCTGAACCACCGACCAAACCACCGCTTGGTTCGGCTTCGCCTTGGCGAAGGCTTGCACCAGGTAGGGCACGAACTTGTCGATGTACTCGACTTCGTAGAGGTCGCGATTCTTGGATTCCTTGAGCAGGATGAGCTTCTTGCCGTACTTGAGGCTGCTCAGGATGGCCCGGAGCTGGGTTTCATCGAAATTGTAGGGTTGGTTCAGCGTTTCCCCGTCCTCGGACTTGAACTTCTCGATCTTGACGAAGTTGGCCTGGTTATTCGGCTGCTTGTAGATCGTCTCGGCCAGGGCCGGCGACGAGAGCGCGAACATTAATATAGGGAAAAGGGTCAAAATCTTTTTCATGGAAGCTCCAGTTCAAATTTCCAGAATTGCGAAGCAGATAGCCAAAAAGGCCAGATAGGTCAATACGATCAAATATTTGTTGCCTATCGCCAGGGCTTTCCACACTATAGCCCGTCAAGGAGTACCATGATTCGACGCCGGTTCTGGCTGCTGCTTCCCGTCGGTTTTTTGATCGTCGTGGGTCTTAGCGCCTTGCTCACGCCCAATCCTGCGGGTCTGGGCACCCATCGCTCGCTCGGCCTGCCCGACTGCCTTTTTCTGCACTGGACCGGCATCCCCTGCCCCGGCTGCGGCCTGACCACCAGCTTCGCCTGGATGGCCCATGGGGCATGGCTAAGGGCCTTCGAGGTTCACCCGCTGGGGCCGCTGCTTTTCCTGGCCTTCGGCTCGGCCGCCCTCCTGGCCGGCTTCGAGTATTTCGGCCGCTCCACCCCGCTCTCGGCCCTGGCTCGAGGCAAGGGAATGGGTTGGGCCTATGCCGCTGTGACGCTTTACCTGGGAACTTGGGCCTTTCGTTGGGTCCTGCCCCAGATTTTTTCCCATTGAACGAAAGGACGAGCCTATGACGCCTCCCATCACCTCCACTCCGGTTCAACCGACTCCGCCGCCGGCGGCGCCCAGCCAAAACAATTCCAAGGCGACCATCGCCCTGGTGTTGGGCATCCTCAGCCTGGTCTGCTGCGGTTTCCTGTCGGGCATTCCGGCCATCATCCTGGGCCGCTCCGAGCTGAAGGCCATCGATGAGGGGCGTTCGCCGGAGACGAACCGGACTCTGGCCAAGGTCGGCTGGATCCTCGGTTTGGTCGGAACCATCCTCAGCGTCGTCGGGGCCATCGTCTACATCCTGATCATCGTTCTCGCGGTCACCACCGGCACGATGCAGAACGCGCCGGCCACTTTCTAAGGCATGGGCCTGAAAATCACGGCCGGCTCGGCCAAGGGCCGCAAGCTCAAGGGCCCGAAAAGCGCCGGCATCCGTCCGGCGGCGGCCCGAGTTCGGGAGTCGGTGTTCCAAATCCTCGGCGATCTCGAGGGCCGGCGGGTGCTCGACCTTTTCGCCGGCACCGGCAGCATGGGTCTGGAGGCCCTCTCGCGCGGCGCCGCCCAGGTCGATTTCGTCGATCCGAACCAAGCCGCGGTCAGCCTGCTTTTTCACAATCTCAAGCTGACCGGCTTCAGCGACCGGGCCCGGGTGATCAAGAAAAAAGCGATTCCGGCCATCGATTGGCTGGGCCGGAAGAGCGAGCCCTACGACCTCATCTTCGTCGACCCGCCCTATGACAAGGGCCATGTCGATGCCACCTTGAAGCAGCTCCTGCGCCATCCGCTGCTGGCCGCCGACGGCCTCCTGCTCTGCGAGCATTCGCCCCGGGAAAAACCCACTTTTTTGGGTGGACTCGAAGTCGTGGATGAACGTAAGTACGGCCAAACTTACGTGACCTTTCTCAAGCGGAAAGCCGATGCGCCATAAAATCGCGATATACCCCGGTTCCTTCGATCCCCCAACCTACGGCCACATGAACATCGTGGAGCGGGGCTTGGATATTTTCGAGAAAGTCATCATCGCGGTGGCCCGCAACACCTCGAAGAAATCGCTGCTCAGCCCCGACGAAAGGGTCGAGCTCCTGCGCAATCTCTTCAAAGGCCGGCGCAACGTCGAGGTCGACCAATTCGAGGGCCTCTTGGTCGAATACGCCAAAACCAAAAAAACCAACGTCATCCTCCGCGGCTTGCGCACCGTCGCCGATTATGAGTACGAATTGCAGATGTCCTTCTCGAACAAGAGCCTCAACCCCCAAGTTGAGACGATCTTCATGATGACCGAGAGCAAGTTCAGCCACATCAGCTCCTCCATCATCAAGGAGATCGCCTACTTCGGCGGTTCGGTGAAGGGCATGGTCCATCCGCTGGTGGAGAAGACCATTCGGAAGAAATTATGATCCAACTCGCCAAACGCATCGCAAAAGTGAAGCCCTCCCCCACCCTGGCCATCGACAGCAAGGCCAAGGCGATGAAGGCCGAGGGCATCGACGTCGTCGGCTTCGGCGCCGGCGAGCCCGATTTCGACACGCCGGAGCACGTCAAGCAGGCCGCGGTCGAAGCCCTCAAGGCCGGCAAGACCAAGTACACCCCGGTCGGCGGAATCAACGAATTGAAGGACGCGATCGTCGCCAAGCTCAAGCGCGACAATGGCCTGACCTACAGCCGCGACGAAGTCCTGGTGAGCTGCGGCGGCAAGCACTCGCTCTACAACATCGCCCAAGTCCTGCTCGAGGAAGGCGACGAGGTCATCATTCCGGCGCCCTACTGGGTCAGCTATCCCGATCAAGTCCTGCTCAACGACGCCAAGCCGGTGATCGTCGACACCCAGGAGAAGAACGGCTTCAAGATCACGCCGGCCGAGCTGGAGAAGGCGATCACCTCCAAGACCAAGGCCTTCGTCCTCAACAGCCCCTCCAACCCGACCGGGTCGGCTTACACCAAGGCCGAGCTCCAAGCGGTGGCCGACGTGCTAGTGGCGAAGAACGTCGTCTGCATCTCCGATGAGATCTACGAGAAGATCGTCTATGACGGCTTCGAGTTCGTCTCAATCGCCTCGCTGGGCGACAAGATCAAGGCCCTGACCATCACCGTCAACGGCGCCAGCAAGGTCTACTCGATGACCGGCTGGCGGATGGGCTACGCGGCCGGGCCCAAGGAAATCATCGCGGCCATGACCAAGCTCCAGGGCCAGGTGACGACCAACATCAACAGCATGACCCAATGGGCCTGCGTGGCGGCGCTCAACGGCGACCAGGGCTTCCTCAAGGAATGGGTCGGCGAGTTCAAGAAGCGCCGGGACTACATCGTGAAGCGCTTCAACGCGATGCCCGGGATCCAATGCTACAATCCCCAGGGCGCCTTCTACGTCTTTCCGAACATCTCGTCTTATCTTGGCAAGAGCGCCGGCGGGAAGAAGATCGCGACCGACTCCGATTTCTGCGACTACCTGCTGGAGAAGCACTTGGTGGCCTGCGTGGCCGGCTCGGGCTTCGGCGCGCCGGGCTTCATGCGGCTCTCCTACGCCACCAGCATGGCCAATATCGAGAAGGGCTTGGACCGGATCGAAAAGGCCTTGAAGGACTTCTCCTAGCTAAGCCATTGGACTTTCATGCCGTCCGTTTCATCGGTCGATCTTAAGCCACGGTTACCGATTTGGCGAGGTAGACGTCTTGAATCGCGTTGAGCAATTCGACGCCTTCCTTCAGCGGCTTCTGGAAAGCCTTGCGTCCGCTGATCAGACCCATGCCGCCGGCCCGCTTGTTGATCACCGCGGTCCGGACCGCTTGGGCCAAATCGTCCTTGCCGACCGAGGCGCCGCCGCTGTTGATCAAGCCGGCCCGGCCCATGAAGCAATTCAAGACTTGGTAGCGGGTAAGATCGATCGGGTTCTCCGAGCAGAGCTCGCTGTAGACCTTCTTGTGGGTCTTGCCGAAGTTCAAGGCCTCGTAGCCGCCGTTGTTCTCGGGCAGCTTCTGCTTGACGATGTCGGCCTCGATGGTCGCGGCCAAGTGGTTGGCCTGGCCGCTCAAGTCGGCCGCGACATGGTAGTCCTTCTCCTTGGTCTTGAAGGCCGAGCTGCGAAGATAAGCCCAAAGGATCGTCACCATGCCGAGCTCATGGGCCTTCTTGAAGGCCTGGCTGATCTCCCAAATCTGGCGGCGGCTCTCCGGCGAGCCGAAGTAGACGGTGGCGCCGACGCCGACCGCGCCCATGTCGAAGGCCTGCTCGACCGAGGCGAAAAGGCTTTGGTCGAAGGTGTTGGGATAGCTCAAGAACTCGTTGTGGTTGATCTTGAGGATGAAGGGAATCTTGTGGGCGTATTTCCGGGCCACCGAGCCGAGCACCCCCAAGGTCGAGGCCACCGCGTTGCAGCCGCCCTCGATGCCGAGCTTCACCAAATTCTCGGGATCGAAGTAGATGGGATTGGGAGCGAAGGAAGCGCCGGCCGAATGCTCGATGCCTTGGTCGACCGGAAGGATCGAGAGATAGCCGGTGCCGGCCAGGCGGCCGTGGTTGAAGAGGGACTGGAAATTCCGGAGGACATTGATCGGGCGGTCGGTCAGGGTCCAAACCCGGTCGATGAAATCGGGCCCCGGCAAATGGAGCTGATCCTTCGGCACCGTCTTGCATTGATGGCTGAGCAGCGCCTCGCCATCCGAACCCAATAATTGCAGAATCTTTTCGCTCATGACGATCTCCAGGCTAATGTCATTCCGAGGAGCGAAGCGACGAGGAATCCTCAAGGGACTCCGTAGCGGATCCTTCGCTGGCGCTCAGGATGACAAGTTTCCCAAACGCCGGCTGGAGATAAACGATGGGCCTGGATTAGGTAAAGACAAAAAACCCGATCCGCGTTTTCAGCGGATCGGGTTCAAAACCGGTTCCTTCGGCGAGCCCACTTCCAAAGAGGAGGTCTCGAATTCCGCCTCTCCACCCCTAGTTTCTCGCCTTTCCCCGGAACCTGGCTGGCTAATTATAATTGCAAAACCATTGCCAAAGAGGCAATCCCTCCCTTAGTATAAGCACTTGATTTAGTTTAGTTTTTTAGGATAAACCGAGAAAGTTCCTCCACGCTTTCGATCATTTTGAGAAGGTTTCTCAGTTTGAGAATGGCCTCTATAAGCAAAAAAGATGCTGCTCCGGCGCGAAACGGAAAACTCGCCGGCCCTGTCTTTTCCCGCACCCTTTTCGACAAGCTTTTAGAAATCGCGAAGACTTTGAAGAACTTCGACGGCAAACTCTCGCGCGGCCAAGTCCATCGGCTGCGAGTGGCGACGCGCCGGCTGCGGGCGATTTTCGAAGTTCTGGCCGAAGCCCCACCCTCCGGCCTGAATCGCCGGGCCGAGAGGTCCGTCAAGTTTTTGACTAGCCGGCTCGGCGAAATTCGCAGCCTCGACGTCAGCCTGAAGCTCTGGCGCCAACGCTTTTCTCTCCCTTTCGCCGAAGCGGAGCTGAAAAAATCAGCCCGCCGGGCCCGGAAAGGGCTGGCGAAGAAAATCGGAAAAGGCCGCCGGGCCGGTTTGGAGAAAGCACTGCGAAAAATTCTTCGGCAGCTCCGCCGCGGTGAGGAGAACTATCAGCCGGCTTGGGAAAAGCGCCGAGCCTTGGCCGAGCGCGAAGCCCGAAACAGCTATTCGGCCTTTCGCCGTGGCGGCGACATCGAGTCGC
This sequence comes from bacterium, assembly GCA_035281585.1. Lineage (NCBI taxonomy): Bacteria > bacterium. The sequence continues at coordinate 8,477 of DATEDP010000113.1, read as the reverse complement.
TTCATGAGCTGCGCATCCGACTCAAGCAATGGCGCTACCTGCTCGAGCTGGCGGCAAATCCGACGGCCGAGCTCCGGGCGATCGAGCAGCTCAAGGCGCTCCAGGACGACATCGGCGAGATCCACGACATGGAAGTCTTGCTCCAATGGCTGAAGAAGGGCCGCCTCAAACGGCTCGCTCAAAAGGAAGGGGCCGGGAGTGATGTGAAAGAGATTCGCCAAAGCCTGAAAGACGACATCGAGGCCGGGCAAAAGAGCTTTCTGGCCCGCCAAAGCTCGGCCCTCGCTCGAATCTTTCCAAAGGAGAACGCTTGAGAATCGCCGTCATCGACCTGGGAACCAACTCCATCCACATGCTGATGGCCGAGATCCATCCCAATTTCACCTTCGAGGTTCTGGGTCGGGAAAAGGAGATGGCCCGGCTCGGCGACGGAACCATGGCCAAGCGCTACTTGAGCCGGGCGGTCATGGAGCGCGGCCTGGCAACGATCCGCAAATTCTACTTTTTGGCCCAGAGCAAGGGCATTCAAAAGATCGTCGCCGTCGCCACTTCGGCGGTGCGCGAGGCCCACAACGGCGGCGAGTTCATCCAAAAGATCCGCAAGGAAACCAAGATCCGGGTCCGGGTCATCACCGGCGAGGAAGAAGGCCGCCTGATCTACCTCGGCGTGAAGCATTCGCTGGAGCTGCCGGAGGGCAACACCCTGATCATCGATATCGGCGGCGGCAGCGTCGAGATCCTGCTGGTCAATCCCCAGCGCATCCTCTTTTTGAAAAGCCTCAAGCTCGGGGCGGCCCGGCTGAAACAGCTCTTTCTCAAGGAAGGCGGCGAAAAAGAAATCCACCGGATGGAAAAGTACGTCACCACCCAGCTCAAGAGCATCGCCCCCCAAATCAAGGCCCTCGGCGTCGACCGGGCCATCGGAACCTCCGGCACCCTGCAAAATTTGGGGGCCATGGCCGTCGGTGGAGCCCGCGCCGACACCTTGAGCTACGAGGACCTGAAGGAGCTCTACGGCCGCTTGATCCACTCGACGGCCGAGGAGCGGGCCGCGATGAAAGGCCTCGATCCGCTGCGCAACGACCTGATCGTCAGCGGCGCGGCTTCGGCCTTCCTGGCGATGAAGGCCTTCAAGCTCGATTCGATCTCGCTCTGCGACAAGGCGATCCGCGAGGGCATGGTCTACGATTACATCGCTCGCAACCGCTTTCGCCTCAAGAGCGAGGAAACCATTCCCGATGTCCGGCTGCGCAACGTCCTGCGCTTGGCCAGCAAATGCAATTACGAAAAGACTCACGCCGAGCACAGCGCCAAGTTGGCGCTGCAGATCTTCGACCAGACTCTCAAGCTCCATGGGCTGGGCGGGCTCGACCGCGAGTTGCTGAACTATGCGGCTTTGCTTCACGACATCGGCTACCATATCGGCTTCTCCCGGCATCACCATCACGCCTACTACCTGATCAAGAACTCGGGGATGAACGGCTTCAGCCAGGAAGAGCTCGATATCCTGGCCCTCGTCGCCCGCTATCATCGCCGGAGCCTGCCCAAATCGAAGCACCCGGAATGGGCCAAGCAAGGCAAGGCGGTCCGGCGGCGGGTGAAATGGCTGGCCGGAATCCTGCGCGTTGCCGACGCCCTCGACCGCTCTCACTTCGGCGTCGTCGACTCGGTGGAAGTGAAGATGAAGAAGAAAGAGATTTCCTTTCTGCTCAGCGCCCACAACGACGCCGAGTACGAGCTTTGGGACGCCCGCCAAAAGTGCGATCTCCTCGAAAAGCTCGCCGGCCGAGATTTATTTTTCTTGTTGAAAGAAAAGGCGGCGATGCCTAGTGGCAAGGTATTGAGGGGCCCTTGGGACAGGGATAGTATGGAAAAGGCGACGGCACGGTTGAAGCGTTCGCCTTCCATCGTGAAGTGACCGGAAATACTATGATTTTTCAAGAGCCGCACAAATACCCGGGCAAGCTCATCATCGTCGAAGGCATCGATGGCTCCGGAAAATCCACCCAAGTCCGTCTCCTCCACAGCTTCCTCGAGTCCCAAGGCTATCCGGTCTTCATGAGCGAGTGGAACAGCTCGGTGGTCGTCAAGAAAACCACCAAGGAGGGCAAGAAAAAGAAGTCGCTGACCCCGACGACCTTCAGCCTCCTCCACGCCACCGACTTCGCGGACCGGCTTTATTACCAAATACTTCCGCCGCTCAAGGCCGGGATGATCGTCTTGGCCGACCGCTATGTTTACACCGCCTTCGCCCGCGACGTGGTCCGGGGGGTTCACCCGGTTTGGGCGCGAAAGGTGTACAACTTCGCCGCGCGGCCCGACCTGGCCTTTTATTTTAAAACGCCTTTGGCGGTGGCCATCGACCGCATCCTCTCGGGCCGTCCCAAGCTGAAATATTATGAAGCCGGCCTCGACCTGAACCTCTCCGGCAACATCGAAGAGTCCTTCAAGGTCTTTCAAGGGATGATTTTGAAAGAATACGACCGCATCGTGTCCGAATTCGGCCTGACCGTCATCGACGCCACCGAGGACATCGAAGAGCAGCAAAAGAAGGTGCGGGAGCTGGTGATGAAGCAGCTGGAAGGCTTCACCACCAAAAGGAGAAATTATGCCAAACGGAATAAAGTTTTTTGGCGAAGGTTTGCCCTACCTCAAGACAAGCGACCTTAAGGGCAAGCTGATCGCGATCGAGGGGACCGACGGCGTCGGCCGGTCGACCCAGATCGAGCTGCTCGACGATTGGCTCCAGGTCCAGGGCTTCGGCACGGTGATCACCGGCTGGACCCGAAGCAACCTCGCCGGCAAGGCCATCGAGATGGCCAAGGGCGGCAACATGATCGACCGCATGACCTTGGCCCTGCTCTATGCCACCGACTTCGCCGACCGCCTCGAAAACCAGATCCTGCCGGCCATGCGCAGCGGCTTCGTCGTGCTGGCCGACCGCTACGTCTACAACGCCTTCGCCCGCGACTCGGCCCGCGATCCCAGCATGGCCTGGATCAAGGACGTCTACGGCTTCGCGCCGGTCCCGGATTTGGTCTGCTATCTCCGCATCGACGTCGACAGCCTGATCCCCCGGGTCATCGAGTCGGGCGGCATGAATTACTGGGAATCGGGGATGGACCTGCACCTGGCCGACAACATCTTCGATAGCTTCAAGAAGTATCAAAAGACCTTGATCGACGCCTACGACAACATGGCCGAGCAATATCAATTCCAGGTCATCGATGCCCGACGCGGCGTCGAGCAAATTCAACAGGATTTGCGGGAACGGATCCAGGGCCTGATCCGGAAGGGCGGCAAGGGGCCGAAGACCTTGGTGCCGATCTCCGGCAGCGGCGCGGAGAAGCCGAAGGCCGGCGCCGACAACCTTACCTCGCGGAACATCGAGCGTCGCCTGCAAAGCGTCGAGCTCAGCCCGAGCGCCCCATTGCTCTCAACTGTCTCGGTTGGAGAAGATAAATTAGTTCTGACGAAGCCGTCTCCGACGCTCGTTCCAGATCCAGCCGACAAAGTCCTCCCTTTTTCAAAAGAAGGCCTCCCCGCCGGCCGCAATTCAGAAGACTCCGAATCCACGAGCTCAAGTTAGGCTCGTGCCCGACCAGCATGAAGCGCTTGCCCTCGCGCCGGCCGATTTTCTCCAAAAAAGGCTTGAGCGAGCCGCTGGGCGCCAAGTCCTCCTGGATTTCCAAAGCCCCTCCGTAAGGCAGGTGCTGGCGGACGAGCTCGGCGGTCTGGACCGCGCGGGTGAGCGGCGAGCTGAGCAGGCCGTCGAGCTTCAATTCGAGCCGATGCATGCCGTGAATCGCGGCGACCATCTTCAAGCGGCCTTTCTCGGTCAGGGGGCGCTCCTCTTCCGAGTAATCGCCCTCGCCCCTTTCGGCCGCGATGGCATGACGCAAAAAATACAATTCCAGGGACATTAGCGACCATCCTCTCGAACCGAATCGGCGACGTCTCGAATGACGCCGCGGTGTTTCGGATAATTCGAAGCCTCGGCCCAGCCGACGACTTGATGGAAGTACTCCGGCGTCTCGACGATGGTGTGGAGGTAAGTCACCTTCATCCCGTCTTGGGCGGTGCCGTAAATTTCGTAACGCAGGGCCCGATGCTGGCCCACCGAGACCCACCAGGGTCCGCCTTGGCGGACACCGCTCATCGAAGCGGTTAAGCGAGCCCGGGCATTCTGCGAGTATTTTTGCAAAGTGTGGTTATCGCCCTGAACCTCGGATTTTTTCTCGCTCACCACGATCAAATAGATATCGGCTTCGGAATCGCCGACCTTGAGGTTCGCCAGGGGGTTGAGTGAATCGACGGTCGACCAATTCGGCGGCAGGGTCACGGTCAAACGACCGTCCAGACCGCTGGGCATCGGATTCGGGCCCTTGCCTCGAAAGTAGCTCAGCCCGACCGAGAGGGCCATCCCCAGCAAGGCGAGCCCGACTAAGGCCGGAACCAAACGCTGCTTCATTGAGCCGTGCTTCCCGGGACTTCCCGGAACATGGCGATCACCTTCTGCAGGGTTTCTTTATTTTTCTCGAAGCGTGAAGGGACGGTCCAAGCCAGGATCTGGTGGAAGTAATTGGGGCTCTCGGCGGTGGTGTGAAGGTAGACGATGTTGACGCCGTCCATCGAGCCGCGGATCTCATACTGGAGGGCGGCCATGTCGCCGACTTTCATCGCGAAGGCCGGTGACAGCTGGGGCTTCTTGACGCCGTCGATCAGCGCCTGGCGAGTCAGCTTGGAGTGGCCTTCCAAGGTCATCTCGTCGAGATCGGCCTTGGGCTCGCTTAAGACCACGATATACATCTCGCTGGGCCGATGCGAGGCTTGGAGGTCGGCCGAATCGTTCAGGGATTTTTCCTCTTTCCAGCCGCCGGGCACGGTGATCTCGAAATGGCCGTCGGCGCTGACGATCTTTCGGGTCGCCGGCCCCTTTTCCCTCGGGCCGCAGCCCAGCGTCAGCAGGCAGAGCAAAAGGGGAAGGCCCAGAATTAGCTTGAGGCGAATCGGTTTCATCAAGTCTCCTTGGTCGGCATCAGCGGATTTTATCGGCGCCAAGCAGCTCGCGATGGGGATCGTGGCGTCGGCGGAGAGACCGCCCCAAATCCAATCCGGCCCCGCGGAGCAGCGAGAGCGCCGCCAGCTCCCCGGCGATGGCCGCATCCCGGACGTAACAGCCCAGGCCTAAAGTATGATTGGCCATCCGTAGGCGCTCGGCATCATAGCGGCGGCCGAAGTACTGGTCCATCGCAAAACGCGCGACCGCGTAACCCTGCCCCGGAGCCGGCATCGTGGTGTAGTAATGGGGAATCCCGTCCTGGGGGCGCCCGTCCCAAACCTGCTCGTGGACTTGGATCATCGCCTCGGCGTCTTCCCGGCCGTAGGCCTCGAGCATCATCTCGCGCAAAGTCAGGCGCTGCTCGCCGTTCCAACCGTGAAAAAAGGTGACCATCGGCAGCCGCGGGCTCAGCGGATCGGGCGAGTTCCAGCGGGCGAAGCGCGGGTTGGCCGATTCCTCGGTCGGCGGCAGCAAGTGGCTGCGGAGATTGGTCTTGCGGATGTGGGCCGGCTCGAGCCGGGCCAGCGTTTCGACCGGCATCTCGGTGCCCGAGATCTCGAAGCCGCGAAGATGCTCGGGCGCCAAGGCCAGGATCGCGTAGTCGAAGCTCTCCTCCCGCGGCCGGCCGCCTTCGTTGAAGGAAAGCCGAATGCCGTCGGCCAGCGCTTGAGCGCCGCGCACCGGCGTCCCCAAGCGAACCTCGCCGCCGGCCGCGAGGATGGCTCCCAGCTCGGCCTCGGCCAGGCGCTGCATCCCGCCGACGATCTCGTAGCGCGGCATGGGAGTCTGGCTCTTCGCCAGGTTGATCGCATACGAGAGAGCCGAGATGTTCAAGGTCCCCTCCTCGAAGCCGAGCCGGGCCACCATGGCCTCGACCTCCTCGGAGCTCAAGGGGCCGTTGCGGCGTCCCAAATAACGGATGAAGTCGACGGCGCTCTGGCGATCCAGCTCTTCCCAGCTCCGGGACGAAAGGGCCTCGCGAGCCGACTGGCGGAGGATGCGCAGGGCCTGGGAGAATTGGTGGCCGGAAATCCGGATACCTGACGGTGTGACGAAGGGCGCGAGGTCGTAATCGTGGCGCAGCGCTGTGGTCGGGAGCTCGTGCTCCCGGATCATCCGGTCGATCGGATAAAAATGCTCGGCGTCGACGAACTGAGCCCCGAGGTTGTCGGGCGCGGCTTTTCCGCCGGTCCGGTTCATCCCTTCAAAGACCGTGATGCGAGGCTCGAAGCCCTGGGCCCCGTCGCTGAAGAGGCGGAAATTCCGCAGGGCATTGGCCGCGCCGACCCCGGCCATGCCGAAGCCGACGATCGCGACGCGGGGCCGCAGCGGCGGCCGACTGCTGACCAGCGAAAAGCCGGAGCCGGGATCAGACCCGTTGGTCGGCGCCTCGGTTGAATCCGATGCCGAAGCTTTCCGAACCTTTGGGGCCTTGTAAAACGCCGGATGGCGCAAGGGCTCGGCCCATTCGACCCGGACCCCCTGGCTCTCCAAATGAACTCGAAGCTGATAAAGGAGCCGGGCCTCGCGGCCTTTGACTTCGGCGGCCGTGCTGCCCAAGCGCGCCGCCACCAGCTCACGGCTCGGCTCGGCGGGATCGAGGAGCCGGCTTTGCAAGATGACTCGATCCGACTCGGCCGGGCGGCTGGCGATGAACCGCTCGATCGAACGGCTAAGCCCTCGGCCCACCAATTGCTCGTCAACCCGCGGCTTTTTGTCGGGCAGGATCTCGTGCAGATCGTAGCCTTCGTCCTCGCCGGAGCCGCGCTTGGCGTCGATGCGCTCCAGGTAGCGCGAGCGCTCCATGCCCCGGAGCTCCTCGAGCCGGGCGGGCGAGATATCCAGGCGCTCGGCCAGTCCCAATTTCTCGATTTCGGCGCCCGAGGCCTGCAGAGCCTGGATCTCCTTGCGCAAGGTCCGGAGCATGTCGAGCTGATGGGCCGGAAGCCTCACCTGGTCGAGGTAATGCGAAGCGTAGTCGGTCAGGTTGGATCGAATCCACCAAGTCCCGTAAGACTCGAATTTCACGCCGTCGCGAAAGTCGAAGCGCTGGGCCGCCTCGAGCAGGCCGATCTGCCCTTCTTGCATGGCGTCCAAGAGCTCTTGGCCGCGAAAGCCGTAAGCCCGTACCCAATGGTGGACATAGCGGATCTCGGAGCGCAGCAATTCGTTCTTGGCGCCTTGGTCGCCGGCCTGGATCCGGCGGATCACCTCGCGCTTTTCGGCCTCGGGCAGCATCGTCGCTTCGCGCAGCATTTTGCGGAGAGCGTCGAGCGAGCTCAAAGCCGCGAGCGGGCGGGAATCGGCTTGGCGGCGCGCCGGCTCGGGGCTTGGGCTCCTGGGCGACATCGGCGACTCAGGTGAGGCGGCCGCCGGCCTTTCAATCTCGACCGGAAGCGTGGGGCCCGACGAATGGCGGAAGCCTTCGGGTCCCTCCGGCACGGCGATCGAATACACCGGCCCATCGAGCAAAGGCCCGCGTCCCGCCAAAAAACGCGGCCGCGATGAAGGCTCGGAGACCGCGGCGGCGGCCCGCGAGTCCCACTCGCGTTCCAAGCGACGGCCACCCTCGCCGAGCAAGCCTTGGGAAAGGCGCCCGGCGACGTGAAATTGAAGCTGAAGAACCAGCGAATCGACCAAGACCGAAGCGCCGTCGCGCCGCGGAGCCAAGCCGGCTTGAACTTCGAGCGCGTGGGCGCCGAGAATTCCGGTGAAAATGCCGGCTTGGGTGAAAACACTCTGCAGCGGCGAACCGCCGGTTCCGCCAACCCGGCGGTAAGCGGCGGTGGAAGCCGCGCCGCTCAAACGCAAGGCGCCGAGAAAGAGATAGCTCGCGGCCAGCTCCCGGCCCAAGCCGGCGCCGCTCCAATCCTGAGCCCGACCCAGCGTTTGATGGCCAAGCTTGGCGCTCAAAGTGAAGACCGGGGCTTCGACCGCGAAACCGGCCAAGGAAGCGGCCAAGCGAGCGCTGCCCGCCCCACTCAGCCATCCATTGGGCGAGGCCGCCAGCCGTCCGACCACCGCCAAACGAGTGGCCCGAAAGGCCAAGCCGCCGGCCGCCATCGCCGCCAGTGCCGCCGGATCGGTGGCTTCGCTGAAAAAATGACGGAAGCCCCGCTCGACCCGGTCGCCGACCGGACCTTCGCCGCTCAAGACCGCCAAGCGGCGCTCGGCCCGCTCTCGCAAATTCGAAGGAAAAGATTCGCCGGCCACCCGGCCATATATTTCGGCGGCCATCGCCTCTTCGCCCCGCGATTCGATTCGGGATGCCAAAGACAATAGTCCCTCGGCGCGCAATTCCGCGTCGTGTTCAAAATCCAAGGCGCGAAGCTCGCGCTGCCAAGCCGGTGAAGTCCTCATAACCCAAGGTACTTGTGCCTATCCCCTAATATCGCACGGAAGAATGCCGACCCTG